>CAUBQU010000051.1 GCA_958438185.1 uncultured Oscillospiraceae bacterium | reverse complement strand
AAGGTCGGCACGTACACATACACCAGAAGCTACGGCGACAGCGCAGATACGATCGTCCTCTTTGGGCCCTACTACGGTGGCCTGGACGAAAGCTTTACCGACGCTTACCTGTCCAACGCTGTCAAAATGGCGAAGGCGGCCCAGTGCAAGCTTGTCGTTTACGCCCGCGACGCAGCCAATGTGGCAAACCTGGGTAAAGCGATGGCGTCTGCAAAGCTCGTTCTGTTTGACAGCCACGGCACAACTGACTATTATGAGCAGACGTACTACACCACTTATCCGGATTACTACTACAATATCGACGACTGCACCTCAGAAGCAAATGTCTCCTATCTTTGCCTGACGACTGGCAATTCCATCACCAGCGCGGACTGCGCCTCCGCCTACGGCCCCTATGCCAGCTACGACCACGCAGTCTCGATCGGCGACGGCCAGTGGGCCGTGGATGGCACGGTCATTGCCAACCATATGTCCGGCAACGCAAACGGCAACTTTGTCTGGATCGGCAGCTGCCTGGGTATGGCGACAAACACCATCCAGGAGCCCCTGCGGAATAAGGGCGTTTCCGCCGTCTACGGCTACAGCCAGTCCGTCACCTTCTATGGCGATATGTCGTATCTCTACACCGCCGCAGAATATCTGTCCGCCGGGCACAGCTTTGCCCGCGGTATCCAGGCAGCCAAGCAGACCTGGGGCAGCTGGGATCCCATTAATCGCTACTACTACACCTTCTGGGAAGCAGATCGCTATGGCAACAACCATTACTGGTATGACTACTACTACGAACCGACACTGAACGGCCAGGCTTGCGGCACCCCCACCCTGGCGATGCTGCAGCGGGACAAGATCGCGTTCCCCATCACCGTCTCGGATAAGGACCGTTACCCCGGTCAGCACAAGGTCGACAACATCCAGCAGGTCTACTGCGACTGGTATCTGACTTCTCCCGCTTCTGTACACGACCGCTTTGTGGACGTGCCGGATGGCGCGTGGTACATCTCCGCTGTTGACTATGTCCTCATCCACAATATCATGAGCGGCAACACCAACGGCACGTTCGCCCCGGAGAAGGCGCTGACCCGTGCCGAGCTCGTCACACTGCTCTGGAGCAAGGAAGGCAAGCCCGAGGCCGCGTCCGACGTCTCCTTCAACGATGTGGCCGACAGCGACTGGTTTGCTGCAAAGGTTAAGTGGGCCGCCGCAGCCGGGATCGTCTCCGGTTACACGGATGGCAGCTTTAAGCCCAACAAGCAAGTCTCCCGCCAGGAGCTGGCGCAGATGATTTTTGCTTACGCCAAGTATAAGAATGTGGACGTCTCTGCCAGCGGTTCTCTGGCTGGCTTCAGCGACAGCAATGCAGCTGGCGGTTGGGCAAGACCCGCCCTGCAGTGGGCCGTCGGTGCTGGGATCCTCTCCGGCAGCAACGGACGCCTGATGCCGGCAAACTCCGCAAAGCGCTGCGAGGTTGCCTCTATGTTCATGCGTTTTGTCGAAAACTTCAAGCTGAACTGATGCGAAACGATCGCTCTTAAACTCGCGCGGCGCGCTGCAAATTCTGCAGCGCGCCGTTTTTTACTGCTGTGCCGGGATTGCTTCAAAAGCGCAGCAGCACCCGGCGCTGCAATTGCACCGGGCCAGGCGCTACCGCGCTCTCGTTTATTCTGCTGCCGCTGATCCCGCTTTGCTGCAATAGACTGCCGTTCTGCTGCGGCCGCCGGGCGTGCAGGTATAGAGCACCAGGTCATACCCGCTGTATTGCACTGCTGCAACATCCTCCGGCTGAACTGTCGTCAGCTGGGAGACGGTATAGGCATATACTCGCCCGTTCATATCCTCAAATTTCACCGTATCCCCCGGCTCCAGCTTGGACAGCCGTTTAAAATGCGAGGTATAGTTATGCGCCGCAATGACGAAATCCCCCGTTGCAGGCCAGCCAAATTGGCGGCAGGGGGAGCGCTTGAGCCGCGTATAATCCCACTGGTCCTGCACCGGCAGTTCCAATGCCAACGCAGGGATCGTCAAGGTTCCAATATAGCCGCAGCCATCGATCTCCACCACCGGCAGCGCCGCATCCTCGACCGCCGCCTCACTCTGGCTCTCCTCCGGCGTCTGCTGCCCTTGGAGCCCCTGCAGCTGGCAAAACAGCTGCCTGGCCTGCTCACCCGCCGCCCGATCCTCCTGCAGGTTATGAAACGTCAGCCCCAGCGCCGCCAGGATCAGCACAACGCCGACTGCCACCAGCACAAGTCCGATTTTCTTCCCCCGCATCCATACGCCCCCCTTTTTCTGCTGGTTCGTTACTGCCATCGTACCACGCCCTGGTCAATTTTGCAAGCTTATGCAGCGCGGCGGCGGTTTATTGGATGGCAAGGGCGGTACCGGGCGCGGGACGGTTGTCTTTTATCTTTTTTCCAGAATTTTGTCGATCAAGCCATAGGCCAGGGCCTCTTGGGCGGACAGGAAGTTGTCGCGCTCTGTGGCGGCGGCGATCTGGGCCGCGGTGTGCCCGGTGTGCGCGGCGAGGAGGCGGTTGAGCCGCTGTTTGGTTTTTTGCATTTGTTCGGAGATGATCTGCACATCCGTGCAAGGGCCGTGGATGCCGTCCCCGCCGATCAGCGGCTGGTGGATCATGATCTCTGCGTTGGGGAGCGCAAACCGCTTCCCCCTCGCGCCGCCTGCCAGCAGGAACGCGCCGAAGCTTGCCGCAAGGCCGATGCAGATGGTCGAGACATCACATTTGACATACTGCATCGTGTCGTAGATCGCAAACCCGGCCGTGATGGAGCCGCCGGGGCTGTTGATGTAAAGCTGAATGTCCCGCGCCGGGTCCTGCGCTTCTAGGAACAGCAGCTGCGCCACGACCGCGCTGGCCGAAGCGTCCGTCACTTCCTCCCCGAGGAAGACGATCCGGTCGGACAAAAGCCGGGAGAAAATATCGTAGCTCCGTTCGCCCCGGCTGGTCTGTTCGATGACATAGGGAATGATGCTCATATCGTGCGCTCCTTTCTATCGCCACGGTTTTCCCGTGGTATAGCCTTTTTCTTTCCAATAGGCGTCGTCCACCTCGGCCAGTTTCTGCTTCCGATGCAAAAGCTGGTAGAGTGCAAACAGGCCCTTCACCTTGCAAGAGGGCGTCAAATGCGCGGCATGACGCCGGACGCGCCGCACGATCCGCTGCAGCTTGCGCTCCGCCGCTCTGCGAAACGACGCCGGCAAGCTTTGCCAGTCGTAGTCCCACACCTTCTGAGAGAGGGCATGGGTCCGGGCGATGCCCCAGTAGTCGGTGCTGTCCTTGATCTCCCGGACGGTCGATCGCATCCCGCCGCCACCGGCGGTATTTAGGATCACGGCTTGCTTTTTTAAAAACGACAGATCCGGTCGGTGGACCATCCAGCGGTAGGCAAAATGATCCAGCAGCGTTTTCATCTGCCCCGGGGTATGGTAGACATAGGTCGGCGTGCAGAAAACGATCAAGTCAGACTGCGCCATCGCTTCCAGGATCGGGGCAAGCGCAGCAGCGCCGCCGCACATTTGCTCCCGCCCCTGGATGCAGGCGTAGCACCCCACGCAGATATGGGGCATATCCCTGGGCAGTTGGAATTCAAAAAGCTTGCCATCGTCCAAAAGCGCTTCGATCAGCTGCTGCGCCAGGTTATACGTGCAGGACTTGGCCTTCCGGCCCGTCGCATAAATGACAGTAAGATTCGTTGTCAGTCCCCTCCTCCTTAAAATAGCGGGATCTCGCCCTGAAACTGGGCCGCCCTTTCCAGAAGCGGTCCCTTTGCGCCCATCGTAAAGGCAATGTCGCTGCTGCGGATGGCCAGAAGGCGCATCCCCGGCTCCAGCTGCAAAACTGTCAGCATCTCTTTCGTCAGCCGGAGCGTGCCCGCCTCTGAGATCGCAGCCCAGCAGTACGCCCGCCCTCTGTAGGGCAGGAACCGCCCCGGCGGGGCTGTAAACTGCAAGAGGGCCGGGTTCTCCGTCAGAATATGCCCCAGCTTCGAGGGCAGGAGCAGGCCCCGCCGCGTCACGCAGAAACCGCCGGTACGCTTGCTGCCGGTAAACAGATAGACCTTGCCCTCCGATGCGATCTCATACTCGCTGACCGCCTGCGGCGGGAACTGCACGCACCCATCGGGCCAGATACGCGATTCCCCAAAAATAAACTTTCCGCCCTTGTTCATCAGCGGCATAAAAGCGCCCCCCGTTCTTCCCTACCGGATGACCCTAGCGAGCTCCATCGTCACAATTTTCAGCACAACGCCGCCGGACATGAGATAGAACCAAGTCGCACGGACCCGCTGCGTTTTTGCAATCGGCGTAGCGATGGCCGCCACCACGATCAGCGCCGCGCCGATGCAGCCAACGACCGTCGGCACGCTGAGAAGCGGGAAGAGCCCCGGCGCGCAGCTGCCGTCAATAGCGTGCTGGATCGTCTTGTCCAGCCCGTCCCGCGCCGCTGCAAGGCAGCAGACAGCGAGGCCGAATCCCAACAAACCCGCGCTTCTGCGCCCCCAATGGGTGATCGCGGCGCGATTTGCAATGCAAGCGCCCGATAAAAACAAGCAGCGCTACTAGCGCAAGGGTCGTGGCCGTCGTCACGGCATTTCCAAAATAAAGCTTCATCCTTCCATTCCTCCTCTAATTGCTGCGCGGTACCATGTCAGGACAGCGCTTAAGTGCTCCTTCTGGACCCGCGTACCGCCAGAGCGCAGCAGCGCCAGCATATCGTCCTCCTCCGGCGTACGGTCCTTCTTTTCCGCCAGGCTCTTGCCTGCCATTTTGGCCATAAGCGCCATCATCGGGCGGTAGAGCCCATGCAGCTTCTGCACATCAAAATTCCCCTGCAGGGTGAACACCGGGATATTCGCGGGGACTGCCGTCTTTTTGCGCACGCTTTCTTCCTGCGTTCCCGTCTGCCCCATGCCGACGCCGCAGACGGCGCGCACCTGATAGCGCCGCGCTGCAGCGGCATAGCCCTTGACAGACCCCGCCATGATCCAGCCGAGGTAAAGGACCTCTGCCCCCGCTGGGACCGCCCTCTTGGCTTCGGCGCTTGCATACGCCGGGAGCCCGGTCTTTTGGGCCAGCAGCGCTGCGTAGCGCGCCGTGCTGCCGGTGTTGGTGGTATAAACGATCGCTTGCATAAAAAACACCTCTTCCAATCGCTTTCAAAACGCGAGACGCAGTGCTCGATCGGCATTTCGATCTGCACTGCGTCTTTGCGTCTGGCTTTTTTGTTCTTATCAAATTTTCACGGGTTTGGCGTGCCCATGCCCGCCCCTTTGTAACCGGTCTCGACCTTGGCGATAAACTGGTCAATGTGCGCATCCAGCATGGGCGCAACCGTGTCCTTTTCCGCCGCGCCGTCATAGACGCTGTAGAGCAGGTACATTGGCCCATAGAATTCCAGCGCCAGCTGCATGGCGGCCACATCAGACCCCGCCACGCGCCGGAAGATCGCCGCCATATAGGTAAGCGGCCCGGTCGCGAGGTACTTCTGGTAGAGCTGCGCCAGCGCCGGGGCACGATACTGCTCCAGCGTCAGCATCTTGCGGAAATTTGCCGGAAACGGCTCCTTCGTCCAATGATAAAACTGAGCTGCGCTGTAGGCGCGGATTTTTTCCGCCGGAACGCGCAGGTAATCCGCCGCCAATCCTTCCGGCTCCGTCTCCGGCATTTCGTACGCCTTGGCGCGGGCTTCGTCTAGTTCGTTCATGCGTTCCACGATCCTGTCCAGGATCGCCTGTTTGCTCGCATAATGCTTATACAGCGCAGCCTTTGTGATCCCCAATTGCCGGGCAATATCATTCATAGAGGTCCCAAGATAGCCACGCTGCGCAAAGAGCGCCAGCGCCGTCTCCAGGATCCGTTCCCGCGTATCGCCAGCCATAGCGCACCTCCTCACGTTAAGTAACCGGTCGGTAACTTAATTATAGTTACCGATCGGTCACTTGTCAAGGGGGGCCATAAAAATTTTTTCTGCCGCGCCACCGCTCGCCGCTATCCGCGTCTGTACTTTTTGCTTGCCTTGTTGATCTTTGCGATCGTCTTAAATTTTTCCCGCTTGGCTTCCAGATACCGGCTACCCCCCGCCGCAAGGTCATTTTCGGCGCGCAGCTTCCGGAAGGAATCCCAGCGGGCGGCGTCCAGCGTCCCATCAGCCAGGGCCCTTTGAATGGCGCAGCCGGGCTCCGTTGTGTGGGTGCAGTTTGAAAATCTGCACCGGCAAGCCAGCGCTTCGATCTCCTGAAACGCCGCATCAATGCCATCGCCGCTGTCCCACATGCCAAGCTCCCGCATACCGGGCGTGTCGATCAAAAACGCACCGTTCGGAAGGGGGAGCAGCGCCCGATGCGTGGTGGTGTGCCGCCCCTTATCGCCGCTCCCGGTCGATCCAGTGGCCAGAGCGCCGTCCCCGGTCAGCTGATTGATCAGCGTAGATTTTCCGACGCCGGAGGAACCCAAAAAGGCGATCGTTCTGCCGGGAAGAAGATAGGGCATCACCGCATCATACTCCCCGCGCAGCGACGCGACCGTCAGGACATCCACACCAGGGGCCGCATTTTGCACCGCCGCTGCCTTGCCCGCTACATCCGGGCATAGATCCGCCTTGGTCAGCACGACGACCGGTGCAGCCCCGCTGTCATACGTAACAGCAAGATAGCGCTCCAGCCGCCGCAGATTAAAATTCTGGTTCAGCGACATGCAGATCAGCACCGTGTCGATATTCGCGGCAATGACCTGCTCCTGCTTCCCCGTACCGGCGGCCCTTCGGAGAAAGCAGCTCTTTCGCGGGAAAAGGCGCCGGATGACCGCCGGGCCATCCCCCTCCGGCCACGCAGCGAGGACATAGTCGCCCACAGCCGGATAGTCGGAAACGGTGCGCACTGCATAGCGGTATTTTCCGGAGACAGACGCCGGTTTTACGTCCGTCCCATTGCTGATCTCGTAGCTTCCCTTTTCCTGCAAGATCACTCTTGCGCGCAGTTCATTCATGCATGATCTCCCTTTGTTCTAAATCCGCTACGCGATACCCCGCCGCAGGAAACTGATGCCGGGTGTTTTTCTGGAGTGTAAGCTGCACCTGCGGGCATTCCCGCCTTGCAGCGGCATAAAGCCGCTTTGCCAGCGGAAGGCAGTCCGCATCCTCATCGCCGCAGAAAATTTTCAGCGCGATCTTCTTCTCCCGAATCGCCTGGACCACTGCGTCCGTATGCGTCTGCAGGACAGGGATCCACGGGCTTTGCAAGAGCAGCACATCACAGCGCGCCGCTGTAAACGCGATCGCCCGCAGAAGCATATCGCATCCGGCGGAAAATCCCCCACAGACGATGTTTTGATAGCCCACGTCTTGCATTTTCTCCATTGCGTTTGCCACCGGTACATAGGAGACCTCGTCATAGCTCCAGCGATACGTGCCATACCCATCCGGCTCGGCGCTCTGGACCGTCTCGATCTGCCAGTCGTCTGCGCCTTCCAGGGCTGCCTGCCAGTCCGCCCGCGCCGTCTGGCTATTTTGCGTATTGCCATGCACGGCCAGAAACAGCGTCTCCGCCGTTTTCCGTTCCCAAGAAAAGACCGCCTGCGCCTGTGAGACCGCAGCTGCGTAGCGCGCGTCGGAAACCGACTTCAGCGAAACAAACGCCGCATCGTGTTGCAGCGCCGCCAGATCCTCGTCCTCCAGGACCTCCGGACGATACCACCAGCCGTGCTCTACGACCGCTTTTTGCAGCCAACCCAGCGCCGTCTCCGGCTGATCCGCACCGCCAGCCAGGCAGGCGAGAAAATACAGTGTCTGCGGCCCATATTGCTC
>CAUBQU010000050.1 GCA_958438185.1 uncultured Oscillospiraceae bacterium | reverse complement strand
ATGACAAACAGGTTTTTACGATGGAAAATCAGGAGACATCGGGTTTTTCGACAAAACTGCAGACAAGGTCCTCCAGCACGGCCACCATGGTATGCAGGCTCTGCACCGGGATAAACTCCCGGACGCTGTGGAATTGATAGCCGCCGGTGGAGAGATTGGGGCAGGGCAGACCGAGACGGGAGAGGGTCGCGCCGTCGGTGCCGCCGCGGATGGGCTGGCACAGGGGCGTGACGCCGTGGGCCTCGAAGGCGGCCTTGGCGCGGTCGACCAGGTGCGGGTGGGGCAGGATGTACTCCTTCATATTGTAATAAGTGTCTGTACAGGTGGCTTCTGCGGCGTTGGGGCCGTAGCGGTCGCAGAGGGTCTGGGCAGCGTCGAGAAGCAGCTGCTTTTTCGCTTCAAATTTCTCCCGGTCGTGGTCACGGATGATATAGTGCAGCCGCGCCTGGGAGACGTCGCCCTCCATATTGTGCAGGTGGAGGAAGCCTTCGTAGCCGCTGGTGCGCTCCGGCACGGCATCCGGCGGCAGCAGGCGGTGAAATTCCATGGCTATGGTCAGCGCGTTGCGCATGATCCCCTTGGCAGAGCCGGGGTGGACATTGACGCCGTGCAGGATGACGTCCCCGTCGGCGGCGTTGAAATTCTCAAATTCCAGCTCGCCAAGGGGACCGCCGTCCACGGTGTAGCCATATTGGCAGCCCAGCTGCGCGACATCGAGCCCGCGGGTACCTTGGCCGATCTCCTCATCTGTTGTGATGATGACGCGGACCTCGCCGTGGGGGCGCTGGCTGGCCTGCAGATTCTGCACGGCGGCCAGGATCTCTGCGACACCGGCTTTGTCATCCGCGCCCAGCAGCGTGGTGCCGTCGGTCACGATCAGGTCCTGACCGGCCAGGTCCTGCCAGCCGGGGCAATTGGCCTGGCTGAGGGTGACGCCGTCGCACAGCGTCAGCGGCTGGCCGGTGCAGGGGACGATACGGGGATGGACGTCCTTGCCCGGCGCGTCGGGCGAGGTGTCCATATGGGCGATGAGGGCGAGGACCGGCGCGCTGGCACAGGTGGCGGGCAGCGTGCCGATGACATTCCCGGCGGCGTCCATCGTCACGTCCTGCAGGCCCAGGGTCTGCATCTCGTCGACCAACAGATGGCCCAGTGTTTTTTGCCGCGCCGTGCTGGGGGCTTCCAGGCTGGCGTCGTCAGAGGTCGTCCAGTAGGCGACGTAGGTGAGAAAACGGTCCAGTACGTTCATAGCTCCTCCTTTTGTGTGCCCCAGGTCGCGAGGACCTGGCAGACATAGCGGTAAACGCGCTGCGTGGAAGCGATGCTCAGGCGTTCATTGACCGTGTGGACCTCCTGCATCTGAGGTCCGAGAGAGACGGCGTCCAGCCCTGGGATCTTCCCGGCGAACAGGCCGCATTCCAGCCCGGCGTGAATGGCTTCCACTTTGGGAGCATCGCCAAACATCTGCCGCCAGGTCTCGACCATATGGTCCCGCAGCGGCGAGTGGCGCAGGAAGGCCCAGCCGGGGTAATTGCCGTGGGTGTGGATCTTGCCGCCAGCCAGGCCGAACAGCGCGCCCAGCCGGGCGACCAGCATGTCCTTCTGGCTTTCGCAGCTGCTGCGGACGGAGAAATCTGCCTGCAGCTGTTCGGCGCTTAGCTGCAAAATGCCCAGGTTCAGGGAGGTCTGCACCAAGCCGGGCAGGTCCTGACTCATGGCAATCACGCCCTGGGGGCAGCTGGCCAGCAGCTGCACGGCGCGGCAGGTATCTTCCAAAGGAAGGGCGCTGCGTTCTTCTGCGGACAGCGCATCCACAGTGACGGCCACGCCTGGGTCGGTGGCGGCAAGCTCGGCCTGATAGGCGGCCTGCAGTTGGCCTGCTGCCTGGCGGATGGCCGCCAGCGCGTCAGGCTCTGCGGCCAGTGTGGCTGTGGCGTGGGCGGCGATGACATTGTCTCGGCCGCCGCCGTCTAAGCTGACGAGGGAATAGGGCGCGGCCGCGCTGCAGTGCAGCAGGAGCCGGGCCAGCAGCTGGGTCGCGCTGCCGCGGCCTTCGTGGATCTGCGCGCCGGAGTGCCCGCCCCGCAGGCCGCCGATGGTGATGCGGAGCCCGGGCAGCGTGCAGCGTGTGCGGTGGACGGGCAGCGTACCGGTGACGCGGATGCCTCCGGCACAGCTGACGGTCAGGACGCCTTCGTCCTCCGAGTCGAGATTGATGAGCGTCTTGCCTTGCAGGCAGGACGCGTCCAGTGCGGCGGCGCCGAAGAGGCCCGTCTCCTCATCTGTTGTGAAAACGGCCTCCAGAGCCGGGTGGGCCAGGGATTTGTCCTCCAAAATGGCCAGGATCATGGCGATGGCGATGCCATTGTCCGCGCCGAGGGTCGTCCCATCGGCGGTGAGCCAGTCGCCTTCCAGCTGCAGGCGCAGCGGGTCCTTGGTGAAGTCAAAGTCGCTGCCCGGCAGCTTTTCGCAGACCATATCCAGATGCCCCTGCAAAATGACCGGGTCCGCTCCCTCATGGCCCGGGGAGGCGGGCTTGCGGATGATAACATTATCCTGCTTGTCCCGTGTAGCGTCCAGGCCATGGGCCTGGGCAAATTGCAGACAATAGGCGCTGACGCCTGCCATATTGCCGGAGCCGCGGGGGATCCGGCTCAGCTGTTCAAAGTAATAAAAGACCCGCTGGGGGGCGCATTGGGTGAAGTGATCCATAGTAACATCCTTTTGTGGTGTGATTTTGCCGCCCTCGCCAGGCGCGGTCGGCGCGGGAGAACGCAAGCTTATTATACGCCTGCGCCGCCGTTTTTTCCAGCGTAATTTTGCAGGCCCTGCCGCGCCAAAAGCTGCAGCAGCGTATCGGCCTGCGCGGCCTTGGCCCGGGCGAGGCGAGAAAAAACGGCACCATAGGGGCCGTCCGTATACTCAAGATAGGCCGTCTGGGCGGCCTGCGCCGCTTGGATCGCCTGGCGCAGCGGAGCGGGGCCGCAGCAAACGGGGCCCACGGGCGCGGCGGCGCACGGGCAGTGCTGGCCGGTCAGAACATAATAGACTGCTTGGAGCTGGCGGGCGTGGTCCGCCGATTGACGGGCAAGGCAGCAGAGCGTTTTTGCGGTTTGCGCCCCGGCGCAGCGGGCCATGGCTTGGCAGCGGCGGCAGGCGGCCTGCTCCGCGGCGATCCACTGGGGCAGGCAGTCCGGCAGCGCATCCGGTTTGCCCAGCATACTGGGAGCAGCACCCGGCGCGCTGGCCGTCGGCGCAAGGCCGACCCGCTGCCAGATGCGCTGCACAGCGGCAGAATCAGAAAGATCCATGGAAAACCCTCCTTTCTCCTAGTCTATGCCCGCCATGACGCGCCGGTGCAAGATAAAAAGCGCCGACATCGTGTGACCAATGTCGGCGCGGGTTGGTGCGGTTATTCCGGCTTGTCGACCGGTTCTGTGTTTGTGAGCTTGTCGTTTTCCTTCGGCAGGATCAGGTTGAGGACGACGGCAAGCAGCGTCGCGATGACGACGGGGGATTTGCCGAAGATGACCGTGACGGCTTCCGGGAACTGACTCAGCGCCGCCGATGCCTGGGAGATGCCGACGCCCAGCGCGGCGGACAGGCCGACGATCGTCGTATTCCGGGGGCTGATGCCCTCAGAGGCGATGAGCTTCATGCCCGTCATGGCGATGGTGGAGAAGACCGTGACAGTCGCGCCGCCCAGGACGCACTGGGGGATCGTCGTCAGGATCGCGGAGAACTTCGGCACAACGCCCGCCAGCAGCAAAAAGCCGCCGGCCAGGGCAAAGACTGTCCGGTTGACGACCTTGTTTGTCGTGACGATGCCGACGTTCTGGGAATACGTCGCCGTAGGCAGGCCGCCGAAGAGGGCGGTGAGGATGTTCGTCGCGCCGTAGGCAATGATGCCGCCCTGCAGCTCCCGGTCTGTCGGCTCCCGGTTCAGACCGCCGATGGTCGTGGCGGTCAGGTCGCCGATGGCCTGGATGGAGTTGATGGCAAACAGCAGCCCCAGCGCGATGCAGGCCGAGGGCTCAAAGGTGATGCCGAAGTGCAGGAAGCGGGGCAGGGAGAACCATTTCGCGTTGCTGATCTCGGACAGATCGACCATGCCCATCACGGCGGCGACGGCATACCCGGCGGCCATGCCCAGCAGGATCGAGGCCAGCTTGCAGATGCCCTTGCCGTGGTTGGAGAGGAGCATCACGACGATCAAGGTGAAGATCGCCACGGCCCAGTTTTGCCAGGAGCCGTAGACCAGCGCTTCGCTCAGGCCCTTCTGGGTCACGACGAGGTCGTAGGTGTTGCCGGAGCCGCCTGCCATATAGTGGATCGCCGTGGGGTACAGGGAAAGGCCGATGGTAAAGACAACGGTGCCTGTGATGACCGGCGGGAACAGCTTGCGGATCTTTTTGACGAAGATGCCGACGATCATGGCGATTACGCCGCCGACGATCATCGCCCCGGCGATGCTGGCAATGCCGCCGCCACCGGCAGCGATGGACTGCATACTGGGCAGATAGGCAAAGCTGACGCCGAACATGACCGGCAGCCCTGCGCCGAACTTGCCCCCGATGGGGAACAGCTCCAGCAGCGTCGTCACAGCGGACATGACCAGGGACGCCTGGATCAAGAGAACACGCTCCGCCTGAGGCAGGCCGACGACATTGGCGATGATAATTGCAGGCGTGACGCAGCCGACGATCATGGCGACCAGATGCTGCAGCGCCATGGACAGGGAGATGCCAATGGGCGGGATGCCGTTGAGCTGGAAGAGCGCTTGGGTGCTATGGGGGGTGTTTTTCATGGTGGATGCCTCCGAAAATGTGGAAAATCTGAACATTATCTTTACAGTAAGACAGTATAACACACAAAATGCAGGATTTCAATCATTTTTCGCTATCTTTGCAGCGAAACGTTCAAAGTGACAAGAAAACTCTGGAAAAAACGGGGCGCGTCTTGCATTTGCACGGCGGGGCTGTTATAATGAGGGAAATAATGAGAAAGATCGTCTGTCCGGCCGCGGTGCGGCACATGGAACGGGGCAAGAACCCACGAGCAGGTCACTGGGAGGCCTTTCTGGAAGAGGCTAGGTCAGGAACATGGGGCAGGCGGCATATTTTCTGCCGTAACCGGAAAATGATGCAGCAAAGCTGTGGATCTGCGGGCGGGCCCGCAGATTTTTTCTTTCTCAGGGGCCATTTTGGCGCGGAAGAGGTGAGCACATGAATCGGGATACCTTTGCGGGCTATCATCCGGTGGTGAATTTTTTATATTTTCTTGCAGTATTAGGGCTTGGCATGTTTATTATGCATCCGGTGTGCCTGGGGATCTCCCTGGTGGGCGCGCTGGCCTATAGTGTCTATCTCAAGGGCGCAAAGGCCATGCTGTTTCAGCTGCGGGTCATGCTGCCGCTTTTGCTGCTGACGGCGCTGCTCAACCCGGTCTTTAACCACGAGGGCGCGACGATCCTGCTTTATATCGGCGATGGCAACCCCCTGACGCTGGAGGCAATCTACTACGGCATCGCGGCGGCGTCGATGATGGTGGCGATCATCACCTGGTTTTCCTGCTGCAATGTCGTGATGACATCGGATAAATTTGTCTATTTGTTCGGAAAGCTGATCCCGGCGCTGTCACTGATCCTGTCTATGACACTGCGGTTCGTGCCCCGGTTTACGGCGCAGATCAAGGTCGTGACCCAGGCGCAGCGCTGCGTGGGGCGGGATGTCTCCTCCGGGAGCGTGCGCAAGCGCATCCACAACGGGCTGACGATCCTTTCCATCGTGATCACCTGGGCTCTGGAAAATGCCATCGAGACGGCTGACAGTATGCGCAGCCGCGGCTATGGCATGGCGGGGCGTACGGCCTTCTCCATTTACCGGCTGCAGCGGCGGGATCTTATCGCCCTGGCGGCGATCGTTCTGCTGGTGGCCTATGTGATCGTCGGCTACGCGACGGATGGGATCTATTGGCAGTATTACCCCCTGGTCTCGGGGGAACTGACCGGCGCGTATTCCATCAGCATTTTCGCGGCATATCTCGGGCTGTGCCTGCTGCCGCTTCTCATCAATTTCGGGGAGGATCTCAAATGGAAATCTTTAACCTCCAAAATCTGACATTCTGCTTTCCGGAGCAGACGGAGCCAGTCCTGCGGGATATCTCCTTTTCCGTCACGCCGGGGGAATTCGTCGTTCTAGCCGGGCCCTCGGGCTGCGGCAAGTCGACGCTGCTGCGGCAGCTGAAAACGGTCCTGGCCCCCCACGGGGAGCTGACGGGTCAGCTGCAGTTCATGGGAAAGCCCCTGGCGGAGACGGCCCTGGCCGTGCAGACGGCGCGGATCGGCTTTGTCCAGCAGAGCCCGGAAAACCAGATCGTGACGGATAAGGTTTGGCACGAGTTGGCCTTCGGCCTGGAGAGCCTGGGCTACGATACGCCGACGATTCGCAGCCGTGTGGCGGAGATGGCCAGCTTTTTTGGCATTCAGACTTGGTTTTATAAAAATGTATCAGAGCTGTCCGGCGGGCAAAAGCAGCTGCTGAATCTGGCGGCGATCATGGCGATGCACCCCTCGGTGCTGGTTCTGGATGAGCCGACGAGTCAGCTCGACCCCATCGCCGCGACGGATTTCCTCTCGACCCTGGGCCGGATTAACCGGGAATTGGGGACGACGGTCCTCATCACGGAGCACCGGCTGGAGGAGGTCTTCCCCCTGTGCAGCCGGGTCCTGCTGATGGACCACGGCGCTCTGCTGGGCGATGGTACGCCGGAGCAGGTGGGCAAACAGCTGAAAAACAGCGGCCACGGGATGTTCCTGGCCATGCCCGCGCCGATGCGGGTCTGGTCGGCGGTACCCAATGACCTGCCTTGCCCGGTGACTGTCCGAGAGGGGCGCACTTGGCTCGATGAGTTGGCGGTGGAGCGGGAGCTTGCGCCGGTGCCGGAGCATCCGGTTAAGGATTTCAGCGGCCAAAAGCCTGCGGTCACCATTGAGGAGACCTGGTTCCGCTATGAAAAGGACGGACAGGATATTATCAAGGGACTGAATCTGCGGGCGTATTACGGGCAGCTGTTCTGCATTTTAGGCGGCAACGGCACAGGCAAGTCCACGACGCTCGGCCTGCTGACCGGCGCGAACAAGCCGTACCGAGGCCGGGTCACACTGGACCGGAGCTGCATGGCGGCGCTGCCCCAGAACCCCCAGACACTATTTGTCAAAAACACCGTCCGGGAGGACCTGGAGGAGATGCTCTCGGATCAGAAGCTTTCCAAGCAGGAAAAGAACGAGCAGATCGGCGGCGTGGCGTTGCTTTGCGATATCATTCCGCTGCTGGATCGGCATCCCTATGACCTATCCGGCGGCGAGCAGCAGCGGGCGGCCCTAGCGAAGGTGCTGCTGCTGCGGCCGAAGATCCTGCTGCTGGACGAGCCAACCAAGGGGCTGGACGCGGAATTTAAGCAGACCTTTGCTTCTATCATCCGGGGGCTGCTCAACAGCGGTGTGTGCATCGTCATGGTGAGCCACGATGTGGAATTCTGCGCGGAATATGCCGATCGCTGCGCGTTTTTCTTTGACGGCGGCGTTGTCTCAGAGGATACGCCGGTGCGGTTCTTCTCCGGTAAAAACTTCTATACGACAGCCTCAAACCGGATGGCGCGGCACCTGCTGCCCAGCGCCGTCACGGTAAACGATGTCATTGCAGCTTGCGGCGGGCAGCCAAATCCGGAGCCCCCGGCCAAGGATGCCGGAAGCTTCTTCCTGCCGGAGCCCACGGGAAAGAGCGCGCCAAAGCAAGAGAAAAAGCTGCCCTGGTGGCGGCGGATCATCGCGCTGCTCTCCGGACTCTCGGCGCTGGGTATTTTTATCTATATCATCAGC
>CAUBQU010000049.1 GCA_958438185.1 uncultured Oscillospiraceae bacterium | reverse complement strand
GTTTAATTATACGACAGCCCTGGGCTACTGCAACGACCGCTATCACGATTACGAGAAATACTGGCCGGCAGACGTGCATTTTGTTGGCAAGGAGATCGTGCGCTTCCACACGATCATCTGGCCCGCAATGCTGATGAGCGTCGGCGAACCGCTGCCGAAGAAGGTCTTCGGCCACGGCTGGCTGCTGCTGGATGGCGGCAAGATGTCCAAATCCAAGGGCAATGTCGTCGATCCCTATCTGCTGGCCCAGCGCTACGGCGTTGATGCGCTGCGCTTCTTCCTGCTGCGCTCCTTCCCCTTTGGCAGCGACGGCAACTTCTCCAACGAACTCTTAATCAACACCATCAACACGGACCTGGCCAATGACCTGGGCAACCTCGTCTCCCGGACCGTCGCCATGGTGCAGAAGTACTTCGGCGGCACCCTGCCCACGGAGCAGGAGGAGGACGCAGCGATGGATGATGAGCTCATCACCATGGCCTGCGCCCTGGTCCGCAAATATGAGGACGAGATGGAGCACTTCGCCTTCCAGAATGCGCTGGCGGAGATCTTCAAGGTCATCTCCCGGGCCAATAAGTATATCGACGAAAATACCCCCTGGATCCTGGCCAAGGACGAAGCGAAGCGTCCCCGCCTGGCCCGGGTCATGTACAACCTGTTGGAAACGGTCCGTATCTGCGCCGGGCTGCTGTGCCCGTTCATCCCGGAGACCTCCGAGGAGATCATGCGCCGCATCGGCGCGGACCGGTACGACTGGGTCTCCATGGCCTTCTTCGGCACACTGCCGCGGAACGCCACCGTGCAGGGCGGCGACCCGCTGTTCCCGCGGATCGACATGGCAAAGGAGCTGGCCGCGCTGGAGGAGATCCAGGAGGCGGCCCGCCGCGCCTCCCAGCCCGCGCTGGAGCTGGAGCCCCCGGCAGAGCCGGTGGCGTTTGACGACTTCTGCAAGTCCGATCTGCGGGCCGTCAAGGTCAAAGCCTGCGAGCGGGTCAAGAAGTCCGACAAGCTGCTCAAATTCACCCTGGACGATGGCACCGGCACGGACCGGCAGATTCTCTCCGGCATCGCCAAATGGTATGCGCCGGAGGACCTGGTCGGCAAGACACTGCTGGCGATCATCAACCTACCGCCCCGGAAGATCATGAGCCGGGAAAGCAACGGGATGCTGCTGTCTGCCGTGCACAAGGCCCACGGGGAGGAGCAACTGCAGCTGGTCATGCTGGACGACGCGATCCCCGCCGGGGCAAAGCTGTGCTGATGCAGCTTGCCTGACTGGCTGGTTGCGTCTGCCCCGGGCTGCTTCCGCTGGTAAAAAATTCATTGTTTGTAAGCGCGCCGGGGCGAGAGCTCTGGCGCGCTTGTTTCCGCCGCACAGCGGCGCAGGATCGAAAGGAGGCGTTTTCTATGCATTACAAAAAACGAATGGCGCGGCTTCTGCTCTGCGTGCTGGCGCTGGCCCTGGCGCTGAGCGCCTGCGGCAAAAAGGGCGGCGCGTTCCAAGGGACCGTCACGCAGATCACCGGCACACAGGTGACGGTGACGCCGGACCCGGGCGCGGCGATCTTAAAGCAAGCCAATTCTGTCACCTTCGACGCATCCGGCCTGGAGGACCTGCAGGCCAAGGCGGGCGACAGCGTCTATGTCACCTATGACAGCTACAAAAAATCCAAAGCCGAAGGTGTCGTTCTGACGGCAACCAGTTGGCAGATGATGATCCGCGCCCCGGAGACGGACCCGGATACCGTCCGCCTCTACGCCGGGCAGCAGCAGGCCGTTGTAGAAGGGGAGGATGGCGCCTTCCTGCGCCAAACGCTGACGAGCGCCAAATTCAAATCCGACGACCAGTCTGACAATCCGACCTGGCACCTGCGGGCCGACGGCACAGAATACGGCATCGCGCTGACCTTGGAGGAAAACATCTGGCACTGCCGCCTGACGCTGGAAGACCAGGCCGCCACGCTCACCGGCGGGGACGCGTTTCGCGTCGCAGCGATCTTCGCGGCAAACGGGCTCACCCCGGCAGACTGGGCCGATGTCACCGCCGCCTCCGGGAAAAAGACCGCCACCACAGCGCTGAACCTTCGCAGCCGACCAGGGACAGACGGCGATATCATCGCAGCGATCTCCGCCGGGACAGCTGTAACCGTCACGGGGCAGACCTCCACCGGCTGGTACCAGGTCCTTTACGAGGAGCAGACACTCTACGCCAGCGCGGAATACCTGGAATAGAGAAAAAGTTTTCCCTGTAAAGGTTTTTTCCTTGACATCTCAAGAAAAATCGTTTATCATAGCAGTTAGTTTCCCGCCGTGCCAGTGCGCAGCGGAAGGAGGGGGCCAGAATGGTCGAAGAGACATTTGAATTGACGCTTCTGTTCGACTATTATGGCGACCTTTTAACGCAAAAGCAGCGGGCCTGCTTCGACCTGCACTACAACCAGGATCTCTCCCTGGGCGAGATCGCCCAGGAGGTCGGCATCTCCCGCCAGGGCGTACACGACACACTGACCCGGGCGGAGGCGGCGCTGCGCCATATGGAAGCGAAAACGGGCTGCGTTGCCCGGGAGCGGGCCATGGACGAAGCCCTTTCCGTCATCCGCGCCGCCGCGCAGCAGCTTTCCCGCGATCCGTCGCCAGGGGTGCAGGCGCTGGCGCAGAAGATCCTCGCCGCGGCAAGCCCGTTCTGATCCCATTTTGCAGTATCACCCAAACGCTTGCAGAGCCTTTTATGCGCTTCTGATAGAAGGAGTTAAAACATGGCATTTGAAGGTTTAACAGAAAAGCTCTCGGCAGCCTTTAAAAAGCTCCGGGGCAAGGGCCGCCTGACAGAAGCCGATGTGAAGGAAGCCATGCGGGAAATTCGCCTGGCCCTTTTGGAAGCGGACGTCAGCTATAAAGTCGTCAAAGACTTTGTCAAAAAGACGACGGAGCGCTGCGTCGGCAGCGATGTGCTGGAAAGCCTGACCCCGGCGCAGATGATCGTCAAGATCGTCAACGAAGAGCTGACGAATCTGATGGGCAGCGAGAATCAGAAGCTGACCATCGCCTCCAAGCCGCCGACCGTCATCATGCTGGTCGGCCTGCAGGGCGCCGGTAAAACGACGAACGGCGCAAAGCTGGCCGGGCTCATGAAAAAGCAGGGTAAACGCCCGCTGCTCGTCGCCTGCGATATCTACCGGCCCGCTGCCATCCAGCAGCTGCAGGTCGTCGGCGAAAAGCTAGGCCTGCCGGTCTTCCAGATGGGGCAAACGAATCCCATTGAGATCGCCAAGGCCGCCGTCGCCCACGCGGCAAAGCACGGCAACGACATGGTCTTCCTCGATACCGCCGGCCGTCTGCATATCGACGAGGCGCTGATGGAAGAGCTCTCCGGCATCAAAAAAGCGGTGCAGCCCACGGAGATCCTCCTGGTGCTCGACGCCATGACGGGGCAGGACGCGGTCAACGCCGCCCAGGCCTTTGATGCGCAGCTGGACATCACCGGCGTGATGCTCAGCAAGCTCGATGGCGACGCCCGCGGCGGTGCCGCCTTGAGTGTCAAAGCCGTCACCGGCAAGCCGATCAAATTTATCGGCACCGGCGAAAAGCTGGACCAGATCGAGCCCTTCCACCCCGGCCGCATGGCCTCCCGAATTCTGGGCATGGGCGATGTGCTGACTCTGATCGAAAAAGCGGAAGCCGCCTTCGACCAGAAAAAGGCCGAAGAGCTGGAGCAAAAGCTCCGCTCCAACAAATTCACCCTGGCCGATTATTACGACCAGCTGGTGCAGCTCAAGGGCATGGGCTCCGTGCAGGATCTGCTGGGCATGATGCCCGGCATGGGGAACCTGAAAAACGTCCAGGTGGACGAAGGCGCCCTGGGCCGAACGGAAGCGATCATCCAATCCATGACCCCCTACGAGCGTGAGAACCCCAATTGCCTCAACCACAGCCGCAAGCGCCGCATCGCCGCGGGCTCCGGCGTCAAGGTCGAGGAAGTCAACAAAATGCTCAAATCCTTTGAGATGATGCAGACGCTGATGCGCCAGATGAACGGCAGCGGCAAGCGCAAAAAGAAGAACCGCGGCTTCGGCGGCATACCGAACCTGCCCGGCATGGGCGGCATGGGCGGCATGGGCCTGCCCAAATTTTAATCCGTTTACGCCATGGCCCGACCGGCCATGCACGATAAAGAAGACAAGAAGTTTTTTGGAGGTATTTACCAATGGTCAAGATCAGACTGAGAAGAATGGGCGCGAAGAAGGCTCCCTACTACCGTATCGTTGTTGCAGATTCCCGCAGCCCGCGTGATGGCCGCTGCATCGAAGAGATCGGCGCATACGATCCCCTGACGAACCCTGCCACCATCAAGGTCGACGTGGAAAAGGCCCAGGCTTGGATTAAGAACGGCGCCCAGCCCACCGATACGGTCAGAGCTCTGCTGAAAAAAGCCGGCGCCCTGTAATTGGCGAGGGATTCGCAATGAAGGAACTCTTGCTCTACATGGCAAAGAATCTGGTCGATCATCCAGACGCAGTCACCGTGACGGAAGTCCCCGGTGACGTGACCGTCCTGGAGCTGCGCGTCGCCCCGGAGGACATGGGGAAGGTGATCGGCCGGCAGGGCCGCATTGCCAAGGAGATCCGCACGATCGTCAAGTCCGTTGCCCAGCGCTCCGGGCAGAGGGTCTCTGTGGAGATCGTCGACTGATCCTTTGCCCGCCGCCGCGCGGCAGGCGAACCGATAAGCGTTGAAGCGACCGCATCGCGGCCAGGCGTTTGATCCGCCTGGCCGCGATGCTTTTGTGCCGGGTAAAACGGCATTCGTGCTTGTTTTTTCCGCCGTTTCACGCTACAATGGAGGCACAGACAGCAGGGAGGTTATTGCAATGGAACAATTTCTGGAAGCGGGGCAGGTCGTCGCCACCCACGGCGTCCGGGGGGAGCTGAAGGTCCTGCCCTGGGCGGATGGCCCGGAATTTCTGCTGGAATTTGACCATGTTTATATTGACGGCGCCTGTTATGACATCGAGCAGAGCCGCGTCCACAAGACCTGCGCGCTTTTGAAGCTTGCGGGGATCGACAGCCCCGAGGAGGCCGCGCCGCTGATGCGCCGCGTCATCCGGGTCGACCGGACGGAGGTCGAATTGGAAGAAGGCGTGCACTTTATTGCCGACCTCATCGGCCTGCGGGTCCTGAACGACGGCGAGGAGATCGGCATTTTGAAAGAGGTACTGAGCCTGCCGGGCAATGATGTCTATGTCGTCCGGGGGCAGGAGGAGCATATGATCCCGGTCGTCCGGGAATTTGTCGAGGAGCCGAATTTTGCCGCAAGGACGGTGACGGTCCACCTCATCGAGGGGATGTGAGCCATGCGGATCGACATTATGACCCTCTTTCCCGATACCGTCGGCGATATGATGAACGAGTCCATCCTGGGCCGGGCGCAGGAGCGGGATATCATCCGCATTGAGGCGCACCAGATCCGGGATTATACCGCAAACCGGCAAAACCAGGTCGACGACTACCCCTACGGCGGCGGGCACGGCGCGATCCTGCAGGCCGACCCCCTCTACCGCTGCTGGGAGGCCATCTGTGACGAAGTCGCCGCCCCAGTGCATACGATCTTTCTCTCCCCCTGCGGCACAACATTCTGCCAGGAAAAAGCCCGGCAGCTGCTGCGGGATTATGAGAATATCATCCTGGTCTGTGGCCATTACGAGGGAATCGACCAGCGGTTTATCGACGAATGCGTGGACGAGGAGATCTCCATCGGCGATTTCGTCCTGACCGGCGGTGAGCTGCCCGCGATGGTCGTGGCCGACTGCATCTGCCGGATGGTCCCCGGCGTTCTGTCTGACGCGGCCTGCTTTGAGGATGAGAGCCACTGGAACGGGCTGCTGGAATATCCCCAGTACTCCCGCCCGGCCCAATGGCACGGGCTCGAGGTCCCAGAGATCCTGCGCTCCGGCAATCACGGCGCAGTGGACCGCTGGCGGCGCAAGCAGTCCATTTTGCGGACACTGCACCGGCGGCCAGATCTCTTTGCCCGGCTGACGCTCCCCCACAAGACCCGGGCAGAGAAAAAGTTTATCGCAGAATTGGAGGCGGAGGACGATGCATTCAAACATCGAAACGCTAAAAAACTGGATCGACGAGAGCCATAAGATCGTCTTTTTCGGCGGCGCAGGCGTCAGCACAGAGTCCGGTATTCCGGATTTTCGCAGTGTGGATGGGCTGTATCACCAGAAATTCGACTACCCGCCGGAGACGATCATCTCCCATAGCTTTTATTTGAAGAATCCAGCCTACTTTTTCCGGTTCTACCGGGAAAAGATGCTGCCCCTAGGTTTTGCGCCAAATATCACCCACCGGCGGCTGGCACAGCTGGAGCAGGAGGGCAAGCTGCTGGCCGTCGTCACGCAGAATATCGACGGGCTGCATCAAAAGGCCGGGAGCAGGCGCGTTTACGAGCTCCACGGCAGCGTCCTGCGGAATTATTGCACCCGCTGTCATAAATTCTTCTCGGCAGAGTTTGTCAAAAACGCGCCCGGCATCCCCCGCTGCCCCTGCGGCGGGATCGTCAAGCCGGACGTTGTGCTCTATGAGGAGAGCCTGGACGAGGACTGCATCACAAAGGCCGTGCAGGCCATCCAGGCGGCAGACCTTTTGATCGTCGGCGGCACCTCTTTGACGGTCTACCCAGCCGCCGGGCTGATCCGGTATTACACCGGCCAGCGCCTGGTACTCATCAACCGCGACGAAACGCCTTACGACGATTACGCCAACCTCGTCCTGCACGAAAGTCTGGGCGACGTCTTTTCTCAGGTATAAAAAATCGGTCATGCGCTTCAAAACGCATGACCGATTTTTTAGTTCACGATCTGGAAGCCTGCTTCTGTCAGCTTGGCGCGGATCTGCGCGATCTGTTCAAAGTCCCGCGTCTCCATGCTAACACGCAGGAAGCAGCTGGAAATTGCCATGTTGGGGTCCGATCTTTCATGGCGGACGCCGACGACATTGGCACCGCAGGCCGCGATAATCTCGCTGACGCCCACCAGCTGGCCCGGCTTATCCTCCAGCGCAATGAGCAGGTTGGCATTACGACCGGAGGTGACCAGGCCGCGGGTGATGACCCGGGAGAGGATATTCACGTCGATATTACCGCCGGAGACAAGGCACACCGCCTTCTTCCCCGCAATCGGCAGCTTGCCGAACATCGCAGCCGCAACACTCACCGCACCGGCGCCCTCGGCAATCAACTTCTGCTTTTCAATCATGGCCAGGATCGCCGCGGCAATCTCATCCTCGGATACCGTGACGATGCCGTCTACATACTGCTCGACCATGGAGAATGTCGTATCCCCCGGGTGCTTGACGGCAATGCCGTCGGCAAAGGTCTTGACCGTACCCAAAGTGATTTGATGGCCCTCCCGGTGGCTCTCAAACATGCTGGGGGCATTTTCCGCCTGTACACCGTAGATTTTGACAGACGGCTGCAGTTGCTTGACGGCAAAGGCCACGCCGGAGATAAGCCCACCGCCGCCCACCGGGACGATGATCGCATCCACATCCGGCAGTTGATCTAAAATTTCCAGGCCGATGGTGCCCTGTCCAGCGATGACCTCGTCATCGTCAAAGGGGTGGATGAGGGTCGCACCGGTCTCCTTTTGCAGGCGCAGCGCCTGCTCATAGGCATCGTCATACGCGCCCTTGGTCAGAACAACCTCCGCACCCAGACGCTTTGTCGCCTCCACCTTGCTGATGGGAGCGCTGTCCGGCATGCAGACGACGCTGCGGACCCCCTGATGGGTCGCCGCCAAGGCAACGCCCTGGGCGTGGTTCCCGGCGCTGCAGGCGATGATGCCGGCGGCCTTCTGCTGCTCCGTCAGCTGGCTGATCTTATAATACGCACCCCGCAGCTTGAAGCTGCCAGTGACCTGGAGGTTTTCCGTCTTTAAGTAAAGCGCTGCGTCGTGGCTCAGCAGCGGCGCCTGAATGAGGTCTGTTTTCCGCGCCACCTCTTTGAGAATAAAGG
>CAUBQU010000048.1 GCA_958438185.1 uncultured Oscillospiraceae bacterium | reverse complement strand
ATGCGCGGGTATTTGTACGGCGCGGGGTGGGTCTTGACATATTGCTGGATTTCTTTTTTCAATTCGTCCGTGCCGTCCGTGCCCTGCACCAGGACGATGCTGGCCTTGACGACCTGCCCGCGTACCGGATCCGGCGCCGCAGAGACGCCGCACTCCAAAACATAGGGCAGCTCCATGATGACATTTTCGATCTCGAACGGCCCGATGCGGTAGCCTGAGGACTTGATGACATCGTCCGCACGGCCGACATACCAGAAGTAGCCGTCCTCATCCCGCCAGGCCAGGTCGCCGGTGTGGTACATACCGTCGTGCCAGGCGGCCTTTGTCTTCTCTTCGTCGAGATAATAGCCCAGGAACAGGCCGCAGGGCACACCCTCGTCCGTCCGGACGACGATCTCGCCGTTTTCGCCGTCGGCCACCGGGTTGCCATCGGCATCCACCAGGTCCAAATGATAGCCAGGGGTCGGCTTGCCCATGGAGCCGGGCTTGAGGGCGCCGCCGGTGAGATTGGCCAGGGTCAGCGTCGTCTCCGTCTGGCCGAAGCCCTCGGCGATGCGCAGGCCCGTCGCCTTTTCAAACTGATAGAAGACCTCCGGGTTCAGCGCCTCGCCCGCCGTCGTCGCGTGCTCAATGGAGGAGAGGTCATACTGGGAGATATCCTGCTTGATGAGCATCCGGTACATCGTCGGAGGCGCGCAGAAGGTCGTGATATGATATTTGGCAAACATCGGCAGGATCTCTTCTGCGTGGAAGCGGTCAAAGTCATAGACAAAGACTGCGCTCTCGCACATCCACTGGCCGTAGAGCTTGCCCCACAGGGCCTTACCCCAGCCGGTCTCGGAGATCGTGAAGTGCAGACCATCGCGATGGGCCCAGTGCCAGTAGCGGGCCGTGACATAATGGCCCAGGGGGTATTTATAGCTGTGCATGGCGATCTTCGGATAGCCGGTGGTGCCGGAGGTGAAGAACATCAGCATCGGGTCATCGCCGCAGGGCGCGTCGTCGGCGCGGAGATAGCGGCGGCTGAACAGGCCATATTCGGCGTCAAAATCGTGCCAACCATCGCGGCTGCCGCCGACTAGGACCTTGGTCTTGAGCGTCTTGCTGTTGGCTGCCGCCAGATCCACCTGGTGGGCCGTGTCGCCATCAGCGGTACAGACGATGGCGCTGACGCCTGCTGCGTCGAAGCGGTATTCAAAGTCGTGCTGCACCAATTGGTTCGTCGCCGGAATGGCGATGGCGCCGATCTTATGCAGTGCCAGGATGGCAAACCAGAATTGATAGTGCCGCTTGAGCACCAGCATAACCCGGTCGCCCCGGCGGATGCCCAGGGAGGTAAAGTAATTGGCCGTCTGGTTCGACGCGTCCTTAATATCCCGGAATGTGAAGCGGCGCTCGTGCTTCTGGTTATCCACATGGAGCATCGCCAGCCGTTCGCCCTGCTGGCGGGCGATCTGGTCGACGATGTCGAAGGCGAAGTTGAAGCGGTCGGCGTTGCGGAAATGCAGCTCGACCGGCGTCCCCTTCTCGTCCTCGTCGGCATAGACAAATTCATTGCAGATCAGGTTCGTATCCTGGGTCTCTTTCGTCTGGGGCAGGATGTAATCCGCCTTCTCCGGGGCGCTGCTCTCCATGACGAAGGCCAGGAAGAGGCAGTCCTCCCCGTCGACGGCGATCATACCGTGGGGCGTGGAGCTCTTGTAGAAGATGCTGTCTCCCTCATGCAGGACCTCGGTATGATTGCCCACTTGGACCTTCAAAGCGCCCTTGATGACCAGGTCAAACTCCTGCCCGGCATGGGTCGAGGTATGGATGGGCTGATGCTGCTGGGCTTCCGAGTATTTATAGGTAACCCAATAGGGCGCGCCCAGCTTCTGGCGGAACATCGGCGCCAGATTCTGAATCATGATGCCGTCCTCCTCCGCCGTAACGGGGCCTTGGCCCCGCCGGGTGACGGTATAGCTGGAGAGCTTCGCGCTGTGGCCCTCAAGCAGGTCAGTCAGCTCAACGCCGAAGGCCAGAGCGCACTTATGAATAAAGGAAAAGGGCAGGTCGCACGCGCCCTCTTCATACTGCAGGTATACATCCACCGGCACGTCCGTCCGCTCGGCCATCTGGGCGCTGGTGTAGCCGATAATCTCTCGCATCTCCCGGATCCGGCGGGCAAGCTCGTGCAATTTATTGTCGACTGCTGTCTGGTTCATGTTTTTTCTCCTTTGCTGCATTGTATTCCGCATAAAAAAAGCGCCCCAATGCATCTGCTGATGCATTGAGACGGAATGAAATCCGCGGTACCACTCAATTTGCACACCCTGACGGCATGCCACTCATCGGCTCCTACAAGCCTTGCGCGTTAACGTAGCGTACACGGGAAGGATCTACAGGCTGCCGGAGCAGTGTTCGGGCTTCCAACTCAGAAGGGATGGGTCCTGGAAGCTACTGCCTGCCGGTTCGCACCAAACACCGGCTCTCTGGGAGCGCCTTAACTTCGACCGTCTTCGTCATCGTTTTTCTCTTATGAACTTGACATTATTTTAACGCCGCCGCCCCGCTTTGTCAAGCGCCGTGTGCTCGGAATATTACACAAAAACCGCCGCTGGTTTTTCCAAATTTTCTGCCGCATTTTGCGTTTTTCCAGGTGCAGCGCACTCGCCCGGCAGCGCATGGGGCCATGCGCTGCCGGGCGGGCAGGTATTATTTGCCAGGCTTAAAGCTGTCCTTCAGCAGGACGCTGCGGTTAAAGACGGGGTGGTCCGTCGTGCTGTCGCGGTTATCCAGGCAGAAATAACCGACGCGCATAAACTGGAACGACGGCGCGGTCTGGTTGGCGCGGCCCTCACCTAGGGCGTCAAACGCCTGCAGCTGGGGCAGCAGTCCAGCTTCGATCTTGCAGCCCTGCAGGACCTGCAGGGACGCGGGGTCGATATAATCCAGGAAATCCTTCTCCGGGCCGTCCGGGTCCGGGTCGGTGAAGAGGTTGCCGTACAGGCGGACCTCGGCGTCCAACGCGGCGGCAGCGTCAACCCAGTTGATCGTCGCGCCCTTGACTTTCCGGCCATCGGCGGGGTTGCCGCCCCGGGAGTCCGGGTCGTATTCGCAGAGGATCTCTGTTACATTGCCGTCTTCGTCCTTCACGCAGCCGGTGCAGGTGACAAGATACGCGCCCTTGAGCCGGACCTCGTTGCCCGGGTACATGCGCTTATACTTCGGGGCCGGGACCTCCATAAAGTCCTCCACCTCGACCCAGAGATTTCGGGAGAAGGTGATCTCATGGCTCCCCTGCTCCGGGTACAGCGGATTGTTCTCCACCGTAAAGGTCTCCTGCTGATCTGCCGGGTAATTCGTGACGGTCAGCTTGACTGGGTGCAGCACAGCCATGGTCCGCTCCGCTGTCTCGTTCAGGTCCTCCCGCAGGCAGTATTCCAGGAAGGCATACTCCACCGTCGAAGCTGCCTTGGAAACGCCGATGCGCTCTGTGAAATTCCGGATGGACGCCGGCGTGTAGCCCCGGCGGCGCAGGCCGCACAGGGTCGGCATACGGGGGTCGTCCCATCCAGAGACATACTGCTCCTCCACCAGGCGGCGCAGCTTGCGCTTGGACATGACAGTATAGTTGATCCCCAGGCGGGCAAATTCGATCTGCCGGGGGTGGCTCGGCAAGTCCAGATGCTCTACGACCCAGTTATATAGGGGCCGGTGGGCCTCAAATTCCAAGCTGCACAGGGAGTGGGTAATCCCCTCCAAGGCGTCCTGGATCGGGTGGGCAAAGTCGTACATGGGGTAAATGCACCAGGCGTCGCCCTGGCGGTGATGGTGGATATTACGGATACGATAAATGACGGGGTCGCGCATATTAAAATTGCCGGAGGCCAGGTCGATCTTCGCCCGCAGGGTCCGCGTCCCCTCCGGGAATTCCCCGGCGCGCATCCGGGCGAAAAGATCGAGGTTCTCCTCCACAGAACGGTCCCGATACGGTGAGACGGCGGGGATGCCGATCTGGCCGCGGTTTTCCTTAAACTCCTCCGGTGTCAGGTCGCAGACATAGGCTAGGCCCTTTTTGATGAGGTCCACCGCAAAGGCGTAGTCCTGCTCAAAATAGTCCGACCCGTAGAAAAAGCGGTCGCCCCAATCGAAGCCCAGCCAGTGGATATCGTTCTGGATGGCGTCGACATATTCGACGTCCTCCTTGGCGGGGTTGGTATCGTCCATCCGCAGGTTGCACAGGCCGCCGAATTTCTCTGCCGTGCCGAAATCAATGCACAGAGCCTTGCAGTGGCCGATGTGCAGATAGCCGTTGGGCTCCGGCGGAAAGCGGGTGTGGACCGTCATCCCGGCAAATTGGCCGCCGGGGGCAATATCCTCCGCAATAAAGGCATGAATGAAATTCATGGGTTCGTTTTTCGTCAGCTCTTCCGCCATACCTGGCCCTCCTGTATCCTAGCATGATTGCATTGATTTTCATTATTATATACCAGAAAAAAGCAAAACGCAACACGCGCTTTGCTTTCGCGTGTCACGTTTTTTCCAGCTTTACCGTCCCGATGCGCTGGCCCAGGTGCACCGGTGTCTCCCGACCCTGACAGGAAGCGCGCAGCAGCGCCGCATCCAGTGTGATGCGGCCGGGTTCCAGCAATAGGATCACTGTGCTGCCGCCGTATTGGAACAGGCCCTTTTCCTCGCCCCGGGCAAACGCCCCCGTCTGCTTCCGGTTCACGATCCGCCCCACCAGCATCGCGCCGACCTCCAGCTGAACCGCGTGGCCCAGATGCACCGCCTCCAGAACGGTATACGCACGGCAGTTCTGGCAAAAGACCGGCCCCCGGGCCAGCGCCACCGGGCGAACCGTATGCAGGACCCCCGGCAGGAAGCCATAGTCTGCGATCACTCCGTTATCCGGGAAACAATAGCGGTGATAGTGCCGCACCGCCAAGCGGAACACCAGACACCAGCCACCAGAAAACGGCGCGGCCAGCGCCTGACTGCCCAGCAGCTGCGCCAGGGTATACCGGCTCTGCTTGGCAGGGATAACCACACCCTGCTCCACCGGGTAGGCACTGAGCAGCCCATCGCACGGGGCGATCAGCGCCGCCGGGTTCTGGTCGACCGGGCGCAGCTCCGACCGAATGCGGCGGCAGAAGAAGTCATTAAAGCTTGCATAGCGTGCAGGCACATAGTCGCCCAGGTCGATTCCCTGCCGCCGGACGAATGGCCTGATAAGCAGCCGGGAGGCAGGCCTGTCCAGCAGCGCACCGGCAAGCTTGGAAAACCAGCGGCTGCACAGGGGCCGCAGCAGCACCCGGCCCAGCGCCGTCCCGTAGAGAAAGCGCAGCGCGGCGCTCTCCCGGTTTTTCTCACCCCGCTTCACAATCGCAGCAGCTTTCCGACCAGGGCCAGCGCAAATTCCAGTGCACCGATCCCAATCATCAGTAAAATCCCCCGCAGACCGGGCTTTTGGATCCGGAATTTTGCCAAAAAGCCGAACCCTACCAGCAGCGCCGTGCCAAAATAGATGAGGGAGATATCCGCCGTCGTAATATACTGCAGCAGCAGGATAAACGGAAAAATCAGGCACGCTGACGTCACCGGCAGGCCGGTGTAAAATGTCCGGTGGTGCCCCCCGCGGCTCTGGTACACCTCCTCGGCTACATTAAAAAATGCCAGCCGGATCAGGGCCGCCAGAATATACAGCACCAGCACCGCATACAAAAGCCCAATCAGCCCAATGCGCGGCCAGATGCTGGACGCAGCGCGCAGACTGGCGATCACCGGCGAATAGCGCATGAGTGCGATACCGATGCACGCAGGCAGGACGCCGAAGGCGACGAGGTCCGTCAGCGAGTCGATCTGGATGCCGAATTGGCGCTCCAGCTCCGTCCGGTCCTTCTTGCGGCGGGCAACGCGGCCGTCGAATGCGTCAAACAGGCCGCACAGCAGCAAAAACAGCGACCCCAGCACCGGATGCCCCGGCCCACTCAGGGAGACAAAGATTCCCGTTACGGCAGAAGCCAGGGAAAAATAGGTCAAAACGACCGTATAATCATAGACACCAACCATAAAAAGACCTTCCCGCCGCTCACAGCGCGTGGCGGCTTTCCGCTGCCGGGCTTTTGTGCAGCAGATAGTCCGCAAATGTCAAAATCCCGCAGAAGATAATGCAAATATAGAATGAGATCGAGCGGCTGAGCAGCTCCAGGCTCGCCGCCGCCTGGGCCGTCAGAACGACCTGGAAGCCGCGCAGCATCAGGTAGTCCGCCACGCCCATAGCCCCGGGGATGGGGATGAAGTTCGAGCCCAGCACGGCATAGCCCTGGATGGCCCAGAGCCGCAGCGCCGCAGCGGGCGGCGCGCCAGCTGCCAACGCCGTGCAGGCGGTCACTGCAATGTGCGCCGTCCGCTGGGCGAGATTAAGTAGAAATACCCGCAGGAGCATCCGCCGCTCGCCCTGCAGGGCCAGCACGCACTGGCCGTATTCATCCATCCGCCGCTGCAGCTTCTGGCGCTTTCTCTCCGCATGGCGCAACAGATGCAGCGCCGTCAAAAGCCGCAGTACGCCAAAGCAGATGCGCTCCAGCAGCCGCTGGTTTTTGATGAGCAGGACGTAAAACCCCGTCAACGCAATCTGGATCAGCAGCCCGATGGCGACCATCAGGCGCATCGGCAGATCAAACGCAAGAAACACGCCCGGGAAGCATACCAGGATCAAAATGCCGATGACGACGATGGCCAAGGTATACATCGCCAAATTTGCCAGCAGCGCCGCGGTGGACGCCATACCAGAGATACCATCTCGCATCATAAAAAATGCGCAGGCAGGCTGGCCGCCGGTGGCAGAGGGGGTGATGGCAGAAAAATAGATATCCGACGCCGCATAGGCCAGGCCCCGGCCAAGCCGGATGCGGGGCCCAAAGGGGCGGCAAGCCGTGGCGACGGCAGCGGCCTCGGAAAAGATATAAAGGAACATGCAGCCGGCAGCGGCGGCCAGCCAGCCTGGCTTTGCGCCCCGCAGCATCTGCATAAAATCATGCCAGGAAAACGCCCGGTTCTGCGAGACGATGACCCAGACCGTTAGCGCAGCGATGGCCAGCGCCAGCAGGGTCAGAAGGTTCCGTGTCCTAGGGCGCATAGGTTCTTTCTGCGCGGCCTCCTGCCGCACGTTGTTTGCGTTTTGTTCTTGGTTCAAGCTGTGCCTCCTGCTGTGGGGCGCGCGGTGCGCCGGTTCAAAAATTCAAAGAAACGGCCTGTACGCCATTTTTTGGCCAAATACTGCCCGGCCTCCGCCGCGAGAACCCCAGCGGGGATATCCACCAATACGTGCTGCTTCACGAGAACGACGGAGCAGCAGACAAGCAGCGTAAACACAAGCGACACCCATCGGTACCACGGGCCGATGCGCTTTAGCTGCCAGGCGCCCCGCAGGCAGACCCAGCTGGCCAGGCAGTGGAGGGAGGGAAAAAGATTCACCGGCGCATCCGCCCGATAGATCAGCCGGGTCAGCCAGCTGAAAGCATCCCGTCCCGAGACCTCCGGCCGGACCATCGTCGTCGGCACAGCCAAAAACAGCACCAGGCAGATGGCTTTCGCGAGGATCTCCCCCGACAGGATCCGACTGCCCACGGCCTCGCTCTCCCGGGCGATGAGCACATACCCGATCCCCCACTGGGCATATGCCAGAATATACACCACGATAAACGCCGGGACGAATGGCACCCGCGCATCCAGCGGCAGGGCCATTTGCACATGCGATCTCGCAGCGGTCAGGCAGGAGGTGAGGTAATACGTCGCAAAATTCATCACCAGAACGCTGAGCAGCGGCAGCACGGCGTAACGGGGGATGAGACGTCTTTTGTTTTCTTTCAATTTTGTCATGTTTCTTAATTCTTCTTAAATTTCATCCATTTTTCTTCGAAAATTACGTCATTTTCCGGTATTATAGCACATTTTTGACCATTTTTCAAGTCATTTGCCATCGCAGGCATTGGGCGCGGTTTTGGGCATAGAAAACCCCCTGGGGCGCTGCAGCACCCCAGGGGGCCGGGTGCGGGTGTGGGCCCGCGCC
>CAUBQU010000047.1 GCA_958438185.1 uncultured Oscillospiraceae bacterium | reverse complement strand
GGCCCGGGTCGCTGCCGGGCGGGGGGCGGCTTTGCGTTTTTCGGCCAGCTTGTCCTGCGCTTCGTTCAGCTCCCGGCGCAGCTCGGACTGCTTGGCGTTGTACCCGGAAAGGTCCATGCCCTTTTGCAGCTGCTTGCGCATCTGGCGCAGCTCCTCCTGGACCTTGTTTGCCGTCGCCCGGGCGTCTTCGATGATCTGGTTGGCCTCGGCCCGGGCCTTCTCTACCGCCTTTTCCCGCTCCTGGCGGATCTGGGCGTAGTATTCGTCGGATTTTTGCTTCTGCTGCAGCGTCTCGGCCCGGAGGCGCTCCATCTCGGCTTTGGCGTCCTCCATCTCCTGGCGCTGCTGCTCCAGCTGGGAGAGCACGTCCTCAAAGTTCTGGTCGTTCTCGCTCAGCGTGTCCTTCGCCTGCTTCAAGATCGCCTCGGACAGGCCCAGGCGGCGGGAGATGGCGAAGGCGTTGGACTTGCCCGGCACACCGATAAGCAGGCGGTACGTCGGCTGCAGAGTCTGCACGTCAAACTCGCACGCCGCGTTGACAACGCCGCTCGTGCGCATGGCGTAGAGCTTGAGCTCGGCGTAATGGGTCGTCGCCGCCACCCGGCAGCCGGCCTGGCGGCAGTATTCGATCAGGGCGATGGCCAGGGCCGCGCCCTCCGCCGGGTCTGTCCCCGCGCCCAGCTCGTCAAAGAGGACCAGGGAGCTGGCATTACACTGCTGGGTCACGGCGACGATCGTCTTCATATGGGCGGAGAACGTCGAAAGCGACTGGGCAATGGACTGCTCGTCGCCGATGTCCGCCAGGACCGTCTCATACACGGAGACGCAGCTGCCGTCGTCGGCGGGGATATGTAGGCCGCAGGCGGCCATCAGGGTCAGCAGGCCCAGGGTCTTGAGGGTGACGGTCTTGCCGCCGGTGTTCGGGCCGGTGATGATGAGGGTGTCAAAGTCCTCCCCCAGCCGGACGGACACAGGGACGACCTTCTCCGCCGGGATGAGCGGGTGCCGGGCACGGTTTAGGTGGATCGCGCCGTCGGTCCGGATCTCCGGCTCGATGCCGTGGATGGCGAAGGAATAGCGGGCCCGGGCGAAAATCTCATCCAGCTGGACCAGCATGGTGAAGTCCATGGCGATGGCGTCTTTATGATTTGCCACATCGGCGGAGAATTCGGCGAGGATGCGGGCGATCTCCCGCTCCTCGGCAAGCTCCAGCTCCCGCAGCTTGTTATTGGCCTCGACGACGGAGGCCGGTTCAATAAAGAACGTGCTGCCGCTGGACGAGACGTCATGCACCAGCCCGGGGACGGCGCTCTTATGGTCGCTCTTGACGGGGACGACATAGCGGTCGGCCCGCATGGTGATGATCGGCTCCTGCAGGGCCTTCTGGTAGCCGGGCGAGGAGATGATCTTCTGCAGCGTCTGCTTGATCTTATCGCTCTGCAGGCGCATATGCCGCCGGATGCTGGCAAGCTCCGAGCTGGCACTGTCGGCAATCTCGTCGACGGATAAAATGGCGCTGGTGATCTGCTCTTCCAGGTAGCGGTTCGTGCTCAGGGCGAAGAACAGCGGGTCCAGGACGGTCTGCTGGTAGTCGCCGTCGCAGTAGCCCTTGACCTCCCGGGCGCAGCGCAGGACGCCCGCGACCTGCAGCAGCTCCGCCGGGTTCAGCGTGCCGCCCCGGTCCGCCCGGGCCAAAACCTGCCGGACATCCGTCAGGCCGGAGAAGCCGGGCGTCCCCTTGAACTCCACCAGATGGCAGGCGGCGGACGTCTGCTGCTGCAAAATGCGGATCTCCGCTGCGTCCTGCAGCGGCTGATAGGCCAGGCACCGGGCCTTGGCCTCCTGGCTGACCGCCTGCTCGCTCAACTGCCGCAGCACAGCGTCCAGCTCCAGTTTTTTCATAGATTTCGTATATAATTCAGACATAGCTCGTTTCCTTATGTATGCGCCGGTTTTTGCGCCGGAGCTTGCTCCGGGCGGTTCCAGCAAATGGAATGGTAAAAGTCCAGCGTGGAGAAGCTGTGCTCCAGCTGCACGGTCAGGTACGTCTCCGCCAGGCCGCTCAGTTGACGTAGGACCGCATCAGACGCCTGAAAGCCGAAGGCGCGCCGCGGGTCGGCCTGGCAGATATAGCGCAGCGCCGCCAGCGTCCCCGCGCTGACGGGCAGGCACAGGCCGTCGCCGGGCCGCAGGCAGCCCTTGCAGCGCAGCATTCCCTGCCGCACGCAGAAATAGCCCGCATCCTGGCAGCCGCAGACGCCGCAGCCGGAGACATCCGGCAGATACCCCGCCAGGCACGCCGCCTGCAGCTCAAAGACCGCCTTGACCTGCTGCTGGGGCTTGCCCAGATGACACAGGGCATAAATGCTGTTCAGAGTCATCGAGAGAAGCTCCGGGTTCGGCATATCCTCCTGGGATAAGACCTCCGCCACCTGGGCAAAATAGGACGCCAGGCTGAGCAGCTCCAGGTCCGACCGCAGCGGCAGGAACAGCTCCAGCGGCGCCGCCTCCTGGACGGTGCAGAAGCCGCGGTTTTCAAAAATCGTAAATTCGGCGTAGGCCAGCAGCTGGCAGCCGCTTTTGAGCTTGCTGCGCTTGCCCTTGACGCCCCGGGCCCGCAGCGTCATGCGGCCGTAGTCTTTGGTCAAGACCGTCAGGAGCAGGTCGTGGTCCTGATAATTGGTCTGCCGCAGGACGAGGCCCTCGGTTTTTAAATGCATTGCATCTCCTCCGCGGCGCGTTATGCGCTGCACGGCTGCGCCGCCGCGAGCGCTTGCCGGTAGAGCAAATAGACCTCCGGCGCGCCGGTCTCTAAGAAAATCGCCCAGTAATCCTCCGCATGCACAAGCAACGCCCTCCGTTCTCATGAGTATAGCGTTAGCATTTGCGGAATCCGGCGGGCTATACGCCCAAATCGTTACAGGGAATAATCTCCCTCCTCCAGGCAGGGCAGCGCCGTGAAGATATGCGGCTCCGGCACCCGCTTGAGGGGGTCATAGCAAAATCTGCCGCAGGCCCCGGTGGCGGGGACGAGCCCCTTTTTGACGCAAACCATCTGCTGGGCATTGGCCTTGGCAGCGTATTTGCAGTAGACGCACTGCCGGGCGATCTTTTTTCGAAATAGCATGGCCGCACCTCCCTTTCCCCGGCCTTGCCCCGCCTGCGCCCCGCTGCACTGCGGGGGGCGCGGCTACGCCGGTCGCTTCCAAGCTTTCTTTTTCTGATTATACCGTTTTTCCCGGGAAATTTCCACCTTTACTTTTATTTTTTGCAGGAAACCGGCCAAAAGAACCAGTGCAGCGGCAAACAGAGCCGCGGCGGTATACTGGCCCCGCAGGCAGCAATAGACCGGCCCGCTCAGTGCGGCGGCCACGGCGCACTGGCAGAGCTTGCCCCGCAGATGATACCGCAGCGGCAGCGCCGCCGGGGCGACGGCGTCGCTCGTCTGCAGATGGATGCACAGCCCGGCCCAGTTTACAAAAACGCTGCAAAGCAGAAACTGCGCCGCAGGCTCCGGGACGGCCGCCAGGGCGGCGATGCCATTGGGCAGGTCCAAAAACCCCGCCGCCAGCGCCGCCGGGATGGGCTGCGCCGCAAGCTGCGGCGCGCAGAACGCAAGCACGGCGCCCAGGACGCCGAGCACCGCGCGAAAGGCCAGGATCAACGCGCAGATACGCGCCGTGCTGCAAAACGCCTGCCAGACGGCCTGGGACACCGGCAGCGGCGCAGGGCCATGCCAGGGCGCAGTCTTCCCCGGCACGGCGGGACCGGCCGGGGGCGACGCCGGGGGGCGCAGCAGCCAGCCGGTGGCAAGGGCGGCGAGGATATGGATGGCATAGAGCCCCGCCAGCAGCCCCGCAGGCAAGCCAAGCGTGCCGCCGATGAGGCCGAAGAAGATCGCCGGGCCCGTGTTATTGCAAAAGGCCAGCAGCCGCCCGGCGTCAAGCTGCGTCAAGGCGCCCTGCTGCGCCAGCTGCGCCGCCGTCTTTGCCCCCATGGGGTAGCCGCCCAGCAGCGAGATGGCAAGGGCCGCCGCGCCCTCCGGCGGGGCATGGAAAAAGCGCCGCATTGCGCCGCCCCAGGCGCTGGCAAGCTTTTGGGGAAAGTCCGTCGCTAGGAGAAGATTCGTCAGGATAAAAAACGGAAACAGCGACGGGAAGACGACCTGGGCGCACTGGTCGAGCCCCGCCCGCAGCGCCTGCGCCAGCGGCTGGCGCAGCGCTGTCATCGCAAGCAGCGCCGCCAGCAGAACCGGCCACACCGGAAATGTTTTGCCGCGTTTTTGCATCCGCGCCCCTCCTCGTCCCCTGTCGCTTGGGAAAAGTATATGGCCCCGGGAAAGATTCATGCCGCCGGGCCATAGACTAGCCCTGTGAGGTGATTGCATTGAAACAGGAGACATCCGTATTTTCCCGCGTGCGGCAGAAGCTGGACCTGCCGCCGGACCTGATGCCGCTGGACGCCCAGCTGGTGCTGGCATCAAACCGGGAGCTGACCGTCTACGGGCACCGGGGCATCGGCGGCTATGACCCGGAGGAGATCCGCGTCCGCATCCGGGGCGGCTTCGCCCTGGTCCGGGGCAGCGGGCTGGAGATCACCCGGATGAACCCGGCGCGGCTCGTCATCGCCGGGCGCATCGCCGCGGTGGAGCTGGAGGTCGTACCATGATGCGGCTCGTCGCCTTCTTCCGGGGCCATTGCCGCCTGGAGATCACCGGTGTCGAGCCCAGCCGGTGCCTGAACCGGTTTCTGCGCTGCGGCGTCGGATTCTGGGACCTTGCAACGCCGGACGCCTACACGCTGCAATGCAGCATCCTCGCCCGGGACCTGGACGCGGCGGCGCAGATTGCGCGGGGCTGCCAGTGCCAGGCCCGCTGCCTGGCGCGGCACGGCTTTGCCCACCGCTACGGCGGCCTTGTCCGGCGGCCGATGCTGCTGGTGAGCCTTGCGCTGCTTCTGGTCGGGATCCTGGTCCTGCCGAATTTTATCTGGACGCTGGAGGTCCAGGGCAATGTCACGGTCCCGACGGCGCAGATCCTGCAGGAGCTGGATAACATCGGCGTCCGCTTCGGGACGTGGGGGCCGGGGCTCTCGAACCGGGAAATCAAAAACAAAATGCTCCTGCGCATCCCGGCGCTCCAGTGGCTGGCGGTCAACTGCTCCGGCGGGAAGGCGACGGTCCTGGTCGCGGAGCGGACGGAATCAGACCGCGTGATCTCCAAGCGGGAGGTCACGAATCTCGTCGCCGCCTGCGACGGGGTGATCTCGCAGGTGCAGGTCTACAGCGGCGCGGCCCAGTGCGCACCGGGGCAGGCCGTGCGGCAGGGGCAGCTGCTCGTCTCCGGCTACTGCGACTGGGACGGCCGCATCCAGGCCACCCGCGCCTACGGCGAAATTTACGCCCAGACCCAGCACAAGATCACAGCCAAGCTGCCCGCCGAGATCACAAAAAAGCAGCCCAGCGGCCGGGCCAAGCGCTGCATCTGGCTGAACCTGGGAAGAAAAAGAATAAAAATCTTCGGAAGTAGTGGAATTTCCGCCGCCTGTTGTGATAAAATAGAGTCTGAAAAAATGCTGACCCTGCCCGGCGGCTACACGCTGCCCATCGGCATCACCGTCCAGACCTTCCGGCCCTATACGCCGGAGCAGGCCACACTTGCGGCGGAGGACGCCTGGCCGCTGCTGCGCAATGCGGCAAGGCGGCAGCTGCAGGCCAGCATGATCGCCGGGCAGCTGGAAAGCGCCCGGGAAGAGAAAGAGGCCGCCGGCGGCGTCTACACCCTCCGCACCACGGCCTGGTGCCGGGAGATGATCGCCAGAAGCGAACCGGCGGCGCTGTATACGGAGGACGCAAGCACATATGGAACAGGTCATTAACGCCGAGCGCATCGAGCAGGTCATCAGCGTCTTCGGCTCTTTTGACGAGAATATTAAGAAAATCGAGGAGGCGTTCCAGGTCCGGGTCGTCAACCGGGGGACAGAGCTCAAGGTCTCCGGGGACGATGAGCCGGTGCTCCAGGCGGCCCGCGCCATTGAGCTGCTGCTGGAGCTTGCCTCCAAGGGCGAGGATATCGACGAGCAGAAGGTCCGCTATCTCATCGAGCAGGTGCGCAATGGCACGGCGGACCAGGTCCGGCAGATGTCGAAGGACGTCATCTGCATCACCGCCAAGGGCAAGCCCATCCGGGCAAAGACCCTCGGGCAGGAGAAATATGTCAAGGCCATTTTGCACAACACCATCACCGTCGGCGTCGGCCCGGCGGGCACAGGCAAGACGTATCTCGCCGTGGCCGCCGCCGTGGCGGCATTCCGGGCCAAGGAGGTCAACCGGATCATCCTGACCCGCCCCGCCGTCGAAGCGGGCGAGCGCCTGGGCTTTTTGCCCGGCGACCTGCAGAACAAGGTCGACCCTTACCTGCGTCCGCTGTACGACGCCCTGTTTGATATGCTGGGCTCGGAGACCTATCTCAAATATCTCGAGCGGGGCAATATCGAGGTCGCGCCCCTGGCCTACATGCGCGGCCGCACGCTGGATGACAGCTTTATCATCCTCGACGAGGCCCAGAATACGACCCGGGAGCAGATGAAAATGTTCCTGACCCGCCTGGGCTTCAACTCCAAGATCGTCATCACCGGCGATATCACCCAGATCGACCTCCCGGCGGACAAGACCAGCGGCCTGAAGGACGCGGTGCGGGTGCTGGAGCATATCCCGGATATCGCCATTTGCCGCCTGGGCGCCAGCGACGTCGTCCGCCACGCCCTGGTGCAGAAGATCGTCGCCGCCTACGACAGCTTCGAGCAGCGCCGCCCATCGGGCAAGCTGCCGCCGAAAACATATCACGCAAAGAAGAAGGGAAACGTATGAAACATAAAATCGTCATCGCATTCCAGGCTCGCACGCTACGGCGGCTCAGCCTGAGTCTGTATCTCAAAAAATGCATCCGTACCGCGCTGGCGCAGGAGCATGTCCCGGCGGCGTGCGAGATAGGCGTCCTCATCACCGATGACGACGGCATCCGCGCCATCAATCAGGCCCAGCGGCAGATCGACCGGGCGACGGACGTGCTCTCCTTCCCCATGTTCCACTTCACCCCCGGCCAGCTTCCGGCGGACTTTGCCGCGAAAGCCGACCCGGCCACGGGGCTTGTCCCCCTGGGGGATATGGCCATCTCTCTGGAGCGGGTCCGGGCCCAAGCGAAGGAATACGGGCACTCGGTGCAGCGGGAGCTGGGCTACCTGACGGTCCACTCCGTCCTGCATCTGCTGGGGTATGACCATCTGGACGAGGGCCCCATGAAAAAGCAGATGCGCGCCCGGGAAGAGGCCATCATGGCCGAGATCGTTTTAGAGAGATAAGGAGCGCAAGCATGATCGAAAAATCCGCTATGATCACCATCGCAGGGCGGCCGAACGTCGGAAAATCCACCCTGCTCAACGCCCTGGTGGGCGAAAAGATCGCCATCGTTTCCAACAAGCCGCAGACGACGCGCAACCGCATTTCCGCCATTTTGAACCGGGGCGATACCCAGTTCGTCTTCCTCGACACGCCGGGCTTCCACAAGCCCCGGACGAAGCTGGGGGATTATATGGTCGGTGTCGTCAACGAATCGGTCAGCGATGTCGACGCGGTCATTCTAATCGTCGAGCCCATCGCGGGGGCGGGCAAGCAGGAGGAGGCGCTCATCGCCCAGCTGCACAAGCAGAACGCCCCGGCGCTGCTGGTCATCAATAAGATCGACACGGTGGAAAAGGACACGCTGCTGGAGGTCATCGCCTCCTACCAGGACCTTTACCCCTTTGACGCCATCATCCCCATCAGCGCCAAGCGGCGCGACGGGCTGCAGGAGCTGCTGCAGGAGCTGGACCGCTACGCCGTCCCCGGCCCGCAGCTCTTCCCGGACGATATGATCACCGACCAGCCGGAGCGCCAGATCGTGGCAGAGATTATCCGGGAGAAGATGCTCTGGAACCTGGAGCGGGAGATCCCCCACGGGACCGCCGTCGAGATCACGAAATTCTCAGAGCGGGATGACGGTGTCATCGAGATCGACGCGACGATCTACTGCGAGAAGGC
>CAUBQU010000046.1 GCA_958438185.1 uncultured Oscillospiraceae bacterium | reverse complement strand
GTTATAATACTCTGTGCTGTCCTTGATCTCGCGGCAGGTCAGAACGCAAGCCCAGCCGCCAATATCCGGGCCCATCCACAGGCTGCCCATCCAGGCAGCGGACGCGCTCTTTCTGGAGGTCGCCATATCATCCGCTTCCATCTTGATGCCTGCAGCATCCCGCGCCAGCATATTGTAAACAGGAACGGCATACGGGCCGCCGTAGCCCGCGTCCTGCAGGCGCTTGACGTAGTTGACCCCGTTGTAGTTATACGGGTTCTCGCCTATGGCGACGATGCCCAGGATCTGTGCGCCCTTCTGGGCCTCAGAGTTTGGCGAAGTATCGTAGATGTAATCCCGCTCCCAGAGCTCCTCGCCCAGGGCGGCATAGGCAGCCCAGGTGTTCCAATAGCCCTCCAGCACCGGCGTAGTGTAATAGTACTCCCGGGATCTGTAATAGGCATCCTTGACCATGCCCTCGTTCGTCGTCGTGTCCACCAGGGCCCAGACCTTGACCTCGAACGTGCGGGACTGGCTTGCCTCGCCGTAGGACGCCGTCGCCGTCAGGGTCAGGTGGGCATCGGGCTGGCCGATGGCCGGGCGGGTGACCTTGCCGTCATTGGAGATGACCGCCTCGTTGGAGGAGGCCCAGGTGATCGCAGAACCGTTCTCGCCCTGGGTCGGCAGGTCGATATCGTGGATATACTCCGGCAGCAGGCTCAGGTTCTGCAGATCGGCATACGCCTCGTCGCCGCCAGCGGCCCGCAGGGCCGGGACTGTGATGACAAAGTCATGCGTCTGCGTCGCCTCGCCGTAGGTACCGGTGACGGTCAGCGTGACCATCGTATCCTGCGCCGGGCGGGTGACCTTGCCGTCTTTGGAGATGACCGCCTCGTTGGAGGAGGCCCAGGTGAACTGGGTGCCCTGCGCGCCGGCCTGCGGCAGCGTCAGGTCCTGCAGCGCCGTCGACGGCAGCGAGATCATGCCGAGATCCGAAGCGACCACGCTCTCATCCGGGACCCGCAGGCTCAGCTCCGCCAGGACGGCTTTGCCGTTGGCCATATCCGCCAGGGCCATCATGGCCGCGGCCGTCGCGGCCTCGTCGCTCTGGGACGCCCGCTCGGTGAGGTTCGCCGCAGCGGCATACCCGCCGTCCTTCGCCCAGGCGTTTTCGAGCTTATCGAAGACGGCATCCAGCCGGGCGGTGTAGTTTGCCTTCAGGCTCTTGCTGTTCGTCACGTTAATGGCCGCGACCAGGGCCGAGCCGTAGCGGGCCGTCGTCTCTGTCGAGACGTCCATCGCGCCCTTGTCAAACTGGGCATTGAGCATCTCCAGGACATCCTGCAGCGCCGCCAGCGCCTGCTTGCCAAGAGCCGGGTCATCGGCGAACCGGGCCATCAGGATCACGAATTCTGCGTTATAGCGCAGGGCGCCGGGGGCTGTGATCTTCCCGTTGCAGAGCCGCAGGTTCTCAAAGTAGCGGCCGTCGGTCGCGGTGTCGTCCTTCAGGCGGCTCAGCAGGTAGTTGAAGGCCGCCGTACGGCCGGCCGTGCCGTCCTCCTTCTCATTGCCCCATGCGCCGCCGTCATAGTACATATCCATCGCCAGCGTATAGATGATGTTGGAGAAGATGCCGTCCTTCGTGGTGTTCTTCGTAAAGAACGCGCCGTTTTTATTTGCGCTCTGCAGGTCCAGCGTCTCCTGCAGCAGGTTGACCGTCGTGCTGGGCACGCTGACGCCGGATTTGATATATTCCGTCAGGCTTCCCTTCTGGGCGATGGTATCGATCAGCGCCCAGCCCGGCATGCCGCGGCCATTGGGCGCATCGACATCGTAGCTGTCATAATAGCGGATCAGGACATCGCAGTCGCTGATATCCCCCGTCAGGCTGTAGAGGCTCACCGGCGCCTTCGGCGTCGTCACAAAGCCCGTCTGGTACCGGGCATACAGGGCGCTTGCCGCCACGGCGGCGTCAAAGTCCACATCCTGCACCTGCAGGCGTACGGTATCGGTATAGAGCGTCGCGCCGCCCTCGTCCTTGATCTGGCAGCGGATCTGGTTCCCATCCATCCGCAGCTTTGCGGCGACGGTCAGCTTTGTCGACTTCTCCTTGAAATTCTTCCAGGTCTTGCCGTCGGCGCTGTACTGCCAGGTGTAGGTCAAGGTACCCATGCCACGGTTGGCAGTGACATAGAATTCCGCTGCCCGGTCTGCAAAGGCAATGGCGTCCTGGGGCTGCTCCGTGATCCGGATCGTATACTGCGCCGCCTTCTGCGTCAGGACAGGGCGGGAGAGGTCCGCGTCCCAGGTCCACAGGCCAGTCAGGTCAAAGCCCAGGGCCTCCCAGGTCGCCTGGGTCGCCAGCTCCGCCGGGGTCTTCGTCGTGCCGTTGGCGTCGTCGCCGCTGGTACCGGTGTAAGCCTGGCCGTCCAGCGTCATCGTCGAGATAACATAGTTGTTCTGGAACGTCGCCGCCAGCTCGCTGGGCTCCAGTTTGCCCAGGCCGCCGACACGGCCGTAGTGATAGCCCGTGCCCGCCGTCAGGCCGCTCAGCGAAGCAGTGAGGACGACATTGTTCTCGATCCGCAGGTCCTTCGGAACAACAGCACCCGTGCCAACGCCCGGGTCACCAATCAGGCCACCAGCATAGGATTCTGCGTTATTATTGTCACCAGGCAGAACAGTGACATTCGACAGCGTGTAGCAGTGCTCCACGCGGCCGATATTGTTTTGCGTGCCGCTGCCGATCAGGCCGCCCAGGCCGCCATTTCGCAGAGCCCGCGACGGAGACTTGACCTCGCCTGCGCAGAAGCTATCATACAGCTCCACATGGCCCTTGTCCGTCTGCGTAGCGCCTGTCGCAGTGCCGTTGCCGAACTGACCCACCAGGCCGCCAGCCGTACGCCCGGTGACTGTCGCCGTGCTGGAGCAGCCGGAGATGGTATAAGGGTCCGTCGAATCCCCGCCGACAAAGTGTCCGACCAGGCCGCCGACACTGTTGAAGCCCGTCAGAGACCCGGAGAGCACATGGCAATTCCGGATATCCGTCGCCGTTGCAATACCAACGAGGCCGCCGACGTTATGGTAGCTTACCGTCGCGTCCTGATTCACCGTCACATTCTCCAGCTTGATATTGATCAGCTGGGCCGGAATTTCACCGCCGGTGCCGGTCTGCCCCGTCGCGCCGAACAGGCCCGCGCCGCCCTGTGCAGCCGTCGCGGTCAGGTTCGAGATCGTGTAATTCTGGCCGTTGTAATTGCCGCAGAAGGTCTTATACGTTCTGCTGATCATGGAGCCGATGGGGATCCACTCCATCCCGTCGCTGCGCAGGTCCGTCCCGGCCAGGTCGATGTTCGCGGTCTGGATAAAGTACTTGCCCTCGTACGTCTCGCCCGCCCGGTTGACCTGGTAGGCAAGCCTTGCCAGCTGCTTGGCCGTGGCGATCTGATAGGGGTTCTTTACCGAGCCGTCGCCGCCAGCATAAGCGTCGGCCTGATGGTCCTCCCAGCGGCCGGAGACGGGGATCTCCAGCTCCGCCGTCATCGCCGCGCTGTCCAGGATCTTCACCGTCGCCGAGACATGCTGGCCCACGGTCAGCAGCGCCAGCGGTTCAAATTTTAAGGTCACGATAGAGGCGCTGCCGTCCTCTGCCAGCGCCGTCGTGCAGGAGAGGAGCTTCAGCGCCTGCTCTGCTGCCGTGCCGCCAGCGGGCTGGACCGTCGCCTGGACCGTGAAATGCGCCGTCTTCGGCTGGAAATAGGTCAGCGCCTTGTTCAGCCGGGCCGTGATCGTCCCGTTCTCCAGCTGCAGAGCGGTGATGGCCAGGCCCTCGTTCTCCGCCTGGTCGTAGACGCCGGTCTTCTCCCAGTTCAGCAGGGGGTAGCCGCCGTTCACCGCTTCCGTGTCCGCCGTGAAGGCCGCGCCCAGTGCGGGCGCCGCCGCCTGCAGCTGCGCCGCGCTCATCGCCGTGACGCCGACGCCGACCTTCACACCCTGGTTCAGCGTCTCTGTCTGCAGGAAATAGTTGTTCTTGGCTGTGATGACAGCCTCGTCGCCGCGCACACCGATCACGCCGCCTGCCGGCGTCAGATCTGGGCTATCCGGCATCAGGATCTGCCCGGCGTTGTAACAGTTCATAACCGTCGCGCTGTAGCCCGTGTGGTATGCCATCCACAGATGGCCGACGACGCCGCCGGAGGCGCCGCACATTTCGTTCGACCGCAGGTCGATCGTCCCCGTATTGTAGCAGTTTATGATCAACCGGCCGCCATTCGACACACCGCAGATCCCACCGACAGCGTCGTTATCCGTCGCTGTCCGGGTAATTTTACCGGAGTTCGAGCACTGGGCGATCACAGCCTTAGAGCCCACACTTACCCCAGCCATACCGCCAGCGCGTTGAGGTGCATAGAGGTCTGCACCATTGTGGCAAGCGAAGATCACGCCCCGGTTATCGCCGACAATGCCGCCAACCTCAGGTTGCAATCTCTGCGTCGAGGTGATCTGGCCACTGACGACATTGACCGACTTGATCAGGCCATCTTCCAGAAGGCAGCCAAACAGACCCAGATTATTATTCAGTGCTGAATCCTTGCTGCCATCAATGTACAGATTGCTGATCTTATGTCCGTTTCCCTGGAAGGTACCGGCAAATGCATTAGAATAGCTCTTGCCGATGGGGTACCACATCTGGCCGCTCCAGGTGCCGTCGGCTGCTTTGACGCCGCCGAGGTCCAGGTCCGCCATCAGCTTGACGGTCTTGCCAAAGAAATTGTCCTGTTTGATCCCGTCTGCCTTGCCATTTGTAATGGCAGACAGGCCCGCCAGCTGCGCTGCGGTCGAGATCTCAAACTCTGTCGCTTCCGTGTTGTACCAGCTCGTGTCCACGCTGCCGTCCCACGCCGCGGCATTCTCCGCCGCCGCCGGGATGACCAGCAGGCTCAACAGCAGGAGCATACAGAGAAGCACCGCTAGTTTCTTTTTCATCGTTTCGATCCTTTCTATTTTTTAAAATTTCTAAACCCGCCCACGCGGGAATAGTTCCAAGCCTTAGCCGCCCTACCGCCCAGCCGCTCTGCGTCGGGAAAACCAGCCATCTATCATGCTTTTCAAGAGGGAAAAGCATGGCGCACCAGTGCGCCATGCTTTTCAAGAGGGAAAAGCATGGCGCACCAGTGCGCCGCGATTTCTCACACATGGTGCAAAAAGGCCGTGGCAGAATCCAATTCTGTCACGGCCGATGTTTCCGTGCCCAATTTGCGCTCCAAGGCGCTCACGCATCACCAAGTCTTCTGGCTCATGCAGCCGGGCGCGGCAGAGAACCTGCCAAAGCGCCCCGCGCGGCTTCCTGCCTTCTCATGGGTTTTCCCCACAATGGCCGCCTTTCGGCGCAAAGCCGCGCAGCTGCACATACAGCTACGGGGTAAGCCCCGGACTCTCACCGGGTTCCTTCTAATCCCCCCGCCACGCAGCGCAGCAGCGAAAGGGACGATGATACGACGTATTTCTTTTGCTGTGTCCAAGATACTACAACATTGCACAATTGTCAACTGCTTTTTGCGCATCTTAACAGCACCTTAACAATCGTCCCCAGAAATTCGCCGCAGTCGAACCGCGTTCGGCTGCAATTTTCGGTTGTCAAACCGGCGCGAAGCGAGTATAATAAAAAAAATCAGACTCGCAAAAGGAGGCGTGCGCGTTGGATGCACAAGCGGGCAAAATTCTGGTCTTCGACTCCGGCCTGGGCGGCCTGAGCGTCCTGCGGCAGCTGCGCAGGCTGATGCCCCAGGAGAATTTTCTCTATTTTGGCGACTCCGCCTTCGCCCCCTACGGCACGCGCCCGACCCAGCAGGTCCGCAAGCTGACCCTCGCCCGCATCGGCGAATGGATGGACGGCGAGACGAAGGCCGTCGTCATTGCCTGCAATACCGCCACTGCCGCCGCCATCGAGACCCTGCGCCAGGCGTACCCGCACCAGATCATCATCGGCGTCGAACCGGCCCTCAAGCTGGCCGCGGAGCGCTTCCCCGGCGGCCGCATCCTCGTCATGGGCACGGAGGTCACCCTCCGGGAGCAGAAATTCGCCACCCTGATGAAGCGCTTCACGCCGACGCATCAGATCGTCAAGGTCCCCTGCCCCGGCCTTGTCGAGTGCATCGAGCAGGGCCAGCTGGAGGGCCCGGCGGTGGACGCCGTCCTCACCCGCTGCCTGGGGCCGCACCTGCACGAGCCGGTGGACGCCGTCGTCCTGGGCTGCACCCACTATCCCTTTGTGCGCCGCCAGATCGCGCGCCTCGTCGGCGCGGACGTCGCCATCTTCGACGGCGGCGAAGGCACCGCCCGGGAGACGATGCGCCGCCTCGCCCAGCGCGGCCTGCTGCGCCAGGAGGGCGAAGGGTCCGTCACACTGCGAAACTCCCGCAACACGCCGGAGATCCTGGCCCTCTCCCAGCGGCTTCTGGACCTGCCCGCGCTATAAACGCTGCCTTATAAATGCTGCCTGTAAACCAACCCCCGCCACCGGAACTGCCTGCGCAGGCCCCGGCGGTGGGGGTTCATCTTTGATCCGGCCCATCGGGCGCAAAAACGCCGGGCAGCGCGGTCCGTTTTCCGCGCAGCCCGGCGTTTGCCGTTCTTATTTCAGGAGCAGCAGGTCGATCGCCAGCGTCAGGATGATAAAGACGATTGCGATCCACTTCGTCGCTCTGGAGAGCTTGGCGTCCATCGTTTTGGCGTTGCCGCGGCTCATAAAAGACTCGCCCGCGCCTGCGATCGCACCGGACAGGCCAGCAGACTTGCCGGACTGCAGCGTCACGACCAGCGTCAGCGCGACTGCCGACAGGGCCTGGATGATGAGTAAGACCGTTTTCAAAGTATCCATCGTATTCCTCCAAAATGCCGACCGCCCTGCGGCATGGCCTGGCAAAAATCTTTCGTATTCGCTCAAAAAGCACTGCTATTTTAGCATGTTTTCCAGCGGGAATCAAGGCTTATTTTCAAAAAAGCCGCCCTCGCCAGGGAATTTTTACAATTTTTACTTCGTGGCCCAATTGCCCGTCGCGGCGCAGGTCAGATAGGCGTTGATGAAGCCGTCGATATTGCCGTCCATAACGGCGTTGATGTTCGTGACCTCATAGCCCGTGCGGGTGTCCTTGGCCAGGGTGTAGGGCATGAAGACGTAGGAGCGGATCTGGCTGCCCCACTCGATCTTCTGCTGCACGCCCTTGATGTCCGAGATCTTCTCCAGGTGCTCCCGCTCTTTGATCTCAATGAGCTTCGACCGCAGCATCCGCATACAGTATTCCCGGTTCTGGAATTGGTCGCGCTGCGTCTGGCAGGAGACGACGATGCCCGTCGCCTTATGGATCAGACGGACCGCCGAGGAGGTTTTGTTAATGTGCTGGCCGCCTGCACCGGAGGAGCGGTAGACCTGCATTTCGATATCCTCCGGGCGGATATCGACCTCCATAGAGTCGTCGATCTCCGGAATGACCTCGACGGCAGAGAACGAAGTATGCCGCCGCCCCGCCGCGTCAAAGGGCGAGACCCGCACCAGCCGGTGCACGCCGGATTCGCTCTTCAAGAAGCCGTAGGCATTGGGCCCCTCCACCAGGATGCTGGCGGATTTCAGCCCGGCCTCTTCGCCTTCGAGATAGTCCATGATCTTATAGGTATAGCCGTGCTGCTCCGCCCAGCGGGTGTACATCCGGTAGAGCATCTGGCACCAGTCCTGTGCCTCCGTCCCGCCAGCGCCGGCCTGGAAGGAGACCAGAGCGTTGTTGGCGTCGTATTCGCCGGTCAGAAGCGTCTCCAGACGGGCCTGCTCCATGTGCTCTTCCAGGGTGGCGTAGCCGTCGCGCAGCTCGCCCAGCATGGAGTCGTCATCCTCCTCCAGAGCCATCTCGCAGATCGTCATCAAGTCGTCCCACGTGGCGCACATTTTTTCGTAGCGCTCGCATTTTGTCTCCAACTGGCGGCATTTGCGGACGATCTCCTGGGATTTCGACGGGTCATCCCAGAAGCCCGGCGCTTCCTGCATCGCATGGTAGCGCTCGAGTTCGTTTTTCGCGCCTTCGATATTCAAAGACTGCCCCAGATCGTCCAGCTTCGGGCGCAAATCGTGCAGCTTTCCTTTGTATTCTTCAAATTCGATCATACTATCCTTCTCTTTCCTGCTTCATT
>CAUBQU010000045.1 GCA_958438185.1 uncultured Oscillospiraceae bacterium | reverse complement strand
GTAAACGCAGGCCGTGCTGTTTTGCTTGCTGTTACGACAGGGCGCTTTGCGCCTCTTTGGAAATATTATACCATAGAAATGCCCGGGCGTATACCATATCGGGTATTTATTTTTTTACCTGCGCGGCAAAATAGGCCTCCGCCTGCTGCGCGTTGCGGCGGATCTCCGCCTGCATGGCGGCAAGAGAGGGAAACTTTTGCTCCGGGCGCAGGGGAAGGTGAAAATCCACCCGGATCTGGTGGCCATAGAGATCACCGGTAAAGTGCAGCAGCCAGGATTCTACCGTGGCGTGGTCACCGCCGACGGTCGGACGGGTGCCGACATTCGTCACGGCGGTGTAAGGCGTTTCTCCGACCCAGACTTTCGTCGCATAGACGCCATAGGGTAGGCAGCAAAGGCCTGCCGGGATGGCAAGATTCGCGGTAGGGATGCCCAGCGTATGCCCCAGATGCTGCCCGGGGATGACCGGGCCGGTGAGGCAGTGGGGGTGCCCCAGCAGGCAGTTGGCTTCTTCCAGCTGCCCGGCAGCCAGCAGGGCGCGGATGCGGGTCGAGCAGATATCCTGCCCGTTCCAGCGGACCTGGTCGATGACATCGCAGCCGACGCCATGGGCACTGCACCAGGCGCGCAGCTTCTCCGGGTCGCCCAGGCCGCGGTAGCCAAAGTGATAATTGTGCCCGCAGACAACATGCCGGGCCTGCAGCTGGCCGGTCAGGCGCTGGGAGAGAAAGACGTCCCAAGGCTCCGTGAGCATGGCCTGGTCAAAATGGGCGATCAGGACCTCGTCAATGCCGTATAACCGCCGCATCAGGGCGGCGCGGTCCTGCGGGGTGGAGAGGAGCGGGACAGGCTGGCGCTGCAGCAGGGCGCTGGGGTGGGCGTCAAAGGTCATGGCAGCGGCCTGGAGGCCGGTCTCGTCAGCGCGCTGACGGGTCCGCCGCAGGAGCGCGCCGTGGCCCAGATGGACCCCGTCGAAGAAACCCAGTGCGATCACGCGTCCGTTCAAGTGGTGCTCACCTCGAAAAAGCTTTTTTCTGTGGCCAAGCGGCCATCTCGTTCCCGGCCCAGCATTAGAAATTCGCCGGACTGGCTGTAGACCCGTACAAATCCCGCAGGCAGGCCCTGCATTGTGAAGGATGCGCCGTTGCGGCACAGCTGCTCCTGCCGGGCCGTCAGCGTGACGGCGGGGTACTGGGCAAAGAGGGTATCGACGCCCAGCAGCCGCGAAACGGCATTCGCATCTGCGATAAGATCCGCCAGCGGGATGGCCTGATCCAGGGAGAAGGCCCCGGCTTTTGTCCGCCGGAGGGCAGCCATGCAGCCGCCGCAGCCAAGGGCCGCGCCAATATCCTGGCAGAGGGTGCGGATATACGTCCCCTTGGAGCAGTGCACCCGCAGGCGCCAATCTGCGCCCTGGCCGCCCAGCAGCTCCAACGCGAAAATCTCGATCTGCCGCGGCGTGCGCTCGACCGTCTTACCCTGGCGGGCCAGCTCATAGAGCTTTTTCCCGCCGATTTTGACGGCGGAATACATCGGCGGCAGCTGCTGCTGCGGGCCTAAAAACTGGGGCAGCACACGTTCCAACTCCGCCTGGGTGACTGTGACTGGGGCAGTGCGCAGACAGGTACCGGTCACATCCTGTGTGTCCGTCTCCAGGCCGAGGCGCAGTGTGGCGATATATTCCTTTTCTGCCGATTCAAAATAGGGCACAGCCCGGGTGGCCCGGCCGACAAAAATCGGCAAAACGCCGGTGGCCATAGGGTCCAGCGTGCCGCCGTGGCCGATGCGCCGCTCGTGGAAGACGCCCCGCAGCTTTGCGGCGACGTCCTGGCTCGTCCAATCGGCGGGCTTATCAACAATGATGATTCCGTTGGCCATAGTTCTCCTTATTGGGGGAGTAGGGATGGATAAACGTCATAGATCGCCTGGAGCAGCGCCGTCTGTGCGCGGTCCGGCGGCAGGGTAAGGGAAGCGCCAGCGGCGGCTTTGTGCCCGCCACCGCCCAGCTTTGCGCAGATGGCGCAGGCGTCAAAGGCCGGGCTGCTGCGGACGGAGAGCTTCGTGCTGCCGTCCGGCTGCTGGCGCAGCATGGCGCCGATCTCGACGCCTTCGATATCCCGGGCAAAGCCGGAGATATCGTCCAGATCGTCACTCGTCAGGCCAAGCTCCTGGCGCAGATGGGCCGGAATGATCGAAACGCCGATTTGCCCGGCACTGAAAAATGCGACATGCTCGATCAAATACGCCTCCAGCCGCAGCCGGGGCAGGCGTTTCGTCTCAAACATGACTTTGTTGATGGGGTAAGCTGCTGCGCCGCAGTCCATCAGCTGGGCGGCGATGCGCAGCGTCTCGGCGGTGACATTGGAATAGCGGAAGCAGCCGGTATCCGTCGCGATGGCGAGATACAGCGCCTCGGCAATGCCCTTGTCCACCGGGACGGCCAGCGTCTCCAGCAGGCGGAAGATCACCTCGCCGCAGGCAGCGCAGCCGGGGGCGACCAAGGTCGCGGCGGCGTAGCCTGTGTTTGAGCCGTGGTGGTCGATGCAGAGCTGAACCTGATCTGCCAGGGACTGGGCATTTTCCGGCAGCAGGCCGGGGGAAGCCGTATCAATGGCCAGGACTGTCGCTCCGCCCGGCAGAGCCGGAACGATTAGGCCGGCGAGGTACGGCGCGTATTTGGGCGTGACCTCGGGGTTTTCCAGCAGCCAGGCCGCTTTGCCCAATTGGCGCAGGCCGCGGCAGAGGGCTGCGGCAGAGCCGAGGGTGTCGCCGTCGGGCCGCCGGTGGGTCAGCAGGAGATAGCGGTCGTTCTGGCGCAGCCAGGCGGCTGCCTCAGGCAGGGTCTTGCGGATCATGCCCGTCACCGTCGTCATCCTTCGGAATGTCCAGCGTGGACAGAAGGTCCAGAATGTGCGCGCCATAGGTGATGGAGTGGTCCTCCTGCCAGACAAGCTCCGGGGTATAGCGCAGCTGCAGGCGGCTGCCCAGCTCCCGGCGCAGATAGCCGGAGGCGGATTTCAGCCCCTGCAAGCCCTCGCGGGCACAGTCCTTATCCAAAAAACTGACGAAAACCTTGCTGTAACGCAGGTCCGAGGTGGTATCGACCCGGGTGATGGAAATCATCGTCTTCTGCACCCGGGGGTCCTTCAGCTGGCGCAAGAGCGCGGCCAGCTCCTTTTGCATTTCTTCATTGATTCTTCCGATTCGATTCGAAGCCATCGGAAACCTCCTTTTTGGCGTTGCATCGCCAAGCGCCGCAATGCGGCGGCACTTGTACAAACCGGGCACACCGGCGCGGTGTACCCGGTTTGCGCCGGTTGTTTCTAAAAACACGGCGCTGCGGCGTGCGTCAGTCGGCGCTTATTGGGGGATCTCCTCCATGATGAAGCACTCGAAGACGTCGCCTTCCTTGATATCGCTGTATTTCTCAATGGTGATGCCGCATTCATAGTTGGCCTGCACTTCCTTGACCGAGTCCTTGAAGCGTTGCAGACCAGCCAGCTCGCCTTCGTGGATGACGATATTGTCCCGCAGAATGCGGACCTTGGCATCCCGGGTGATTTTGCCGTCCTTGACATAGCAGCCGGCGATGGTGCCGACAGCGGAGGCGTGGAAGGTCTGGCGGACCTCGGCGTGGCCGATGATCGCTTCCCGGTACTTGGGCGCCAGCATCCCCTTCATAGCCGATTCGATCTCGTTGATCGCGTCGTAAATGACGCGGTACATCCGCATATCGACATGGTCCCGCTTTGCGGCGACCTGGGCGGCGTCATTGGGCCGGACATTGAAGCCGACGATGATGGCATTTGCTGTGGAGGCCAGCAGGATATCGGATTCGTTGATCGCGCCAACACCGGCGTGGATGACCCGGACCCGGACCTCTTCGTTTGTGAGCTTCTCCAGGCTGGATTTGACTGCCTCGGCAGAGCCCTGAACGTCGGCCTTGACGATCAGGTTCAGCTCCTTCATCTCGCCCTCCTGCATCTTGGCAAAGAGGTTATCCAGCGTGACCTTCTGGTTGAGCTTGTTGAGATCGTCCTTGATCTTCTGCTTGCGCTGCTCGACCAGCTGCCGGGCCATGCGCTCGTCGGCGACGGCGTTGAATTCGTCGCCCGGGGTGGGTACTTCGGCAAGACCGGTGATCTCCACGGGGATGGAAGGCCCAGCCGTCTTGACTGTGCGGCCCTTGTCGTTCGTCATAACGCGGACATGGCCGACGGCGGTACCGGCAATGATGGTATCGCCCTGGTGCAGCGTGCCGTTTTGAACCAGCAGCGTCGCGATGGGGCCTCTGGCCTTGTCCAGGCGCGCTTCGATGACGGTGCCCTTGGCAGCGCGGTTGGGGTTGGCCTTGAGCTCTGCCATTTCTGCCGTCAGGATGACCAGCTCCAGCAGCTCGTCAATGCCCTGGCCCATTTTTGCGGAGATGCGGCAGACCTCGGTATCTCCGCCCCAGTCGGCGGGGACAAGGCCATGCTCGGTCAGCTGGGTCAGGACCCGGTCCGGGTTTGCGCCGGGCTTATCCATTTTATTGACTGCCACGATAACGGGGATCTCCGCCGCCTTGGCGTGGTTGATGGCCTCGACCGTCTGCGGCATGATGCCGTCATCGGCGGCGACGACCAGGATCGCAATATCGGTGCACATAGCGCCGCGGGCGCGCATTTCGGTAAATGCAGCGTGGCCCGGGGTATCCAGGAAGGTGATGGGGTGGTCGTTAATCTTGACGGTGTAAGCGCCGATGTGCTGCGTGATGCCGCCAGCCTCGCCGGAGACGACGTTCGTCTTCCGGACCGCGTCCAGCAGAGAGGTCTTGCCGTGGTCGACGTGACCCATCACGACAACGACAGGAGGACGGCTGACCAGCTCGTCTTCCGTGTCCTCATGGTCGTCAAACAGCCGGTCCTCGATCGTGACGACGATCTCGCGCTCGACCTTGCAGCCCAGCTCTGTGGCGACAAATTCTGCCGTATCGTAGTCGATATTCTGGTTGATCCCGGCCATGACGCCATTTTTCATCAGGCATTTGATGACGTCTGCAGCCGTCTTTTTCATCCGGGAGGCCAGCTCGCCGACGGTGATCTCATCGGGGATCTTGACGGTCAGCGGGGTCTTCTTAATGATCTCCAGCTGGAGGCGGCGCATCTTCTCCTGCTCTTCATTGCGGGACTTGTTGCCACCGTACTTGCCCTTCTTTTGGGGCTTTTTGGAGTTGCGGCTGCCAATGCGCTGCTTGCCGCCGGAGAAATTCTGCGCCCGCTCAGAGATGAGGGAGTCGACTCGGTCGTCAAAGCGGTCGGCATTGACGGTGACCGCGGAGGTGTCGACGACGCGGCGCTCGCGTTTACGCTGCGGCTCCTGGGGCTTCTTCTCCGGCTGCTTGGCCGGAGCGTCCTGGCTTGCCGGGGCCTGGGCTGCGGGCTGCTTGGCTGCGGGCTTTTCGTCCTGCTGCTTTTCCGCCGGGGCGGGCCGCTTATCGTTTGCCGTGGCGGCGACGACCTGCTCCAGGGAGGCGACCTGATTCTGCCGGGTGATATACTCAAAAACCACGTTCAGCTGTGCGTCCTCCAGGACCTGGGTATTGCTCTTGGGCTTTTCAAAGTATTTGCCGACGATCTCCGAAACTTCCTTGGGTGTCATGCCAAAATCGGCTGCCACCTCGCGGATGCGATACTTCACTAAACTACTCATATAGCCACCTCCATATTACTTCTTGCCATGGGCGTGCGGGCGCGGCGCTTTGCCTTCTTTTTGATGCTTGCGGATGCGCGTGACACGTTTGTCCAGACCGGCCAGCAGGTCTGTGTACTGCGCCGGATCGTCCAGCGCCCGGATAAAAGCCTGCGCCAGAGCAGGGTCTGTCAATGCGGCGACGGCGAGGGCGGACCGGCCGATCGCGCCGCCGAGTTCTTCTTTCGTAAAGGGGATCGTGATATAAGGCTGCTTGGAGCTGGCGACGCTGCCCCGGATCCGGCGGCAGGTGTGCTCGGAAGCGTCACTGGCCAGGAGGATCAGACGGGCGCGGCCCATGCGGATGCAGGTGTCCACCGGTTCTTCTCCGGCCTCGATGCGCCCGCCCTTGCGGGCCAGCGACAGCAGCTGTAGGGCTTTATTCATTCCGGCTTGCCTCCATCTGCGCGATCAGCGTCTCGTAGATCTCCTGCGGGATCTCGACCTCCAGGCTGCGGTCCAGCACTTTGGAGCGCAGCGCCTTTTGCAGGCAGGCCGTGTTGGGGCAGACGTAAGCGCCGCGGCCCGGCGATTTCCCCCGGGAGTCGATGGATACGGTGCCGTCTGGCGCGCGCACGACGCGGGTCAGCTCCTTCTTCGGCTTCATTTCCCGACAGCCGAGGCACTGCCGCATGGGTATTTTTTTCGGCACGTGGGTTCCTCCTCCCTGGGTGGTCGAATGGGTGATTTATTCTGCAGGTTCCTCCGCGGGTTCTGCAGATTCTGTGGATTCTGCCGGTGCGGCGTCATCTGCGGGCGCAGCGGCCGGTGCTTCATCTGCGGCGGCTGCATCCTGCGCATCGTCCGCAGCAGCGGCTTCTGCCGCTTCCTGGGCAGCCTGCAGGGCCTGGGCAAATTCGTCCTCCTCGCAGACATCTGCCTGGGATTCGGGCTTAATGTCGATCTTATAACCGGTCAGCCGGGCAGCCAGGCGGGCATTCTGGCCCTCCTTGCCGATGGCCAGCGACAGCTGATCATCCGGCACGATGACGCGACATGCCTTGACACCGGGGACCAGCCGGACGGACAGAACGTCCGCCGGAGACAGCGCTGAAGCGACAAACTCCTCCGGATTTTCCGACCAGACGACGATATCCATCTTTTCGCCCCGCAGCTCCTCGACGACGGCGCCAACACGGCCGCCCCGGGGGCCGACGCAGGCGCCGACTGGGTCGATGTTCTCTTCGGTGGCATGTACGGCCAGCTTTGTCCGGGAGCCAGCCTCCCGGGCCGTGGCCTTGATCTCGACGAGACCGGATTCAATCTCGGGAACGTTCAATTCAAACAGACGCTTGACCAGCCCCGGATGGGTCCGGGAGACGATGACCTGCGGGCCGCGGTTTGTGCGGTGCACCTCGACGACGTAGACCCGGATGAGGTCGCCCTCCCGGAAGACCTCGCCGTGGACCTGCTCCCCGGCACTCAGCAGCGCGTCGGTCCGGTCGTTGCCCTGGCCGATGCGGACGGTCATATCCCGGGTGATGGGGTCGATGCGCAGCACTGTGCCCATCAAGATCTCATGCTGCCGGGAGGAGAAGCTGTCGAAGATCATGCCGTGCTCCGCCTCGCGGATGCCCTGGATAATGACCTGCTTTGCCGTCTGCGCGGCGATGCGGCCAAAGCCCTTCGTCTGGATGTCGACATTGATGAGGTCGCCCAGCTGGACGGTCGGGTCGATCTTCCGGGCAGCGTCCAGCGTGACTTCAGTCTGCGGGGAGATGACGTCGTCGACGACTTCCTTCTGCGCATACATATGCAGGGCGTTCTCGTCCAGGGTGACAAAGACATTGTCGGTATAGCCGTCGCGGTCTTTTTTATACGCAGCGACCAGGGCCTGGGTGATCTTCTCGACCATGTAGTCGGTGGGGATGCCCCGCTCTTTTTCCAGTTGCTTCAATGCGGCGAAGATTTCGCTATTCATGGTATGCCCTCCTGTTAAAACGTGACGCGAAGCCGGACCAATGCGACCTCCGCCTGTTCGAACGTATATATTGTCTGCCCCATGGAGATGGTAATGCAGCCATCTTCATAGGCCTCTAAAATGCCGGGGAATTCCTTGGCGCCGTCCCGGGGCCGGTAGAGCTTGACCAAGACAGGGGAATGCAGAAACTGGACAAAGTCCTGCGGCCGCTTGAGGGTGCGCTCCAGCCCCGCCGAGCAGACCTCGAAGGTGTAGCTGTCGGGGATGGGGTCCTTTTCGTCCAGGATCGGGTCCATCGCCCGGGAAATGGCCTCGCAGTCTGTGATGTTCACGCCGCCGTCTTTGTCGATATAAAGACGCAGGAACCAGTCGCTGCCCTCCCGGACGTATTCAACGTCCCACAGGGTGCAGCCGTATTGCAGCACAACCGGCTCTGCAAATTGCCGGACTTGCTCTGTAATTTTCATAATAACTGCCTTTCTCAATAAGAAAGACTGGGGAAAACCCCAGTCTCAGTCTACCGATCAAACGTAAGAACCGAAAGCTGGCAACGCCCGGAAAACAGGGGCGATGCCCTGCGCCGCCAAAGGCTGCGCGGTGGAAGCGGCAGAAAAAACAAAAGCCCTTCTGCGGTGCATTCCAAAGGTCACTATGAGTATAGCAT
>CAUBQU010000044.1 GCA_958438185.1 uncultured Oscillospiraceae bacterium | reverse complement strand
GTGCTGGATTATCCGCCGCAGCCGGTCATCACGAAGGATAATGTCACGATGCAGATCGACACCGTCGTCTATTTCCAGATTACGGACCCGAAGCTCTACACCTACGGCGTGGAGCACCCTATGGTCGCCATGGAGACGCTGACGGCAACGACGCTGCGAAACATCATCGGCGATCTGGAACTGGACCAGACTCTGACATCCCGCGATGTGATCAATACGAAGATGCGCGCCATCCTCGATGAGGTCACGGATCCCTGGGGCATTAAAGTCAACCGGGTGGAGCTGAAAAACATCCTGCCGCCGGCGGATATTCAGAATTCCATGGAGAAGCAAATGAAGGCTGAACGCGACCGCCGACAGGCGATCCTGCAGGCCGAGGGCACGAAGCGCTCCCAGGTCCTGGTGGCCGAGGGCGAAAAGGAATCCGCCATTTTGCGGGCGGACGCTGAAAAGCAGGCGGCGATCCTGAAGGCCGAGGGCGAAGCTCAGGCGATCATGACGGTCCAGAAAGCGCTGGCAGATTCTTTGCAGCTGCTCAACGCCTCTTGCCCCAACGACCAGGTCATCAAGCTCAAGGCCCTCGATACCATGAAGGCTCTGGGCGACGGCAAGGCGACGAAGATCATCATCCCCTCCGAGCTGCAGGGCCTCGTCGGCCTGGCAGAGGGGCTGGTCGAATCGGTCAAGGAGCCGAAAAATTAAGTATCGTATCGCAAAAGCACGCTGGTCGCTTCCAGCGTGCTTTTATCAATCTATTTCCAGCGCAACACCCCCGGCTTTGCTGGGGGTGTTGTTTTGCGCGTTATTGCAGCCCGGCGGGGTCGATGCCGCCGCATTCTTTCAGCAGGAGCGGGATCTGCACCCGTACGTTGGTCTGGAAGGCCATCTCCGGGTAGAGCCCCGGGCAGTCGCTGGGGTAAAAGGCCCGGCGGAAGATGGCAATCAGCTTGTCCATGGTGACGCCGGGGTGGTATGCGTCCAGAATGAGGTCACGTCCCTGGCGGCAGCAGGCGGCGCTGCGCTGCAAAAATGCGGTGCAGTCCGGCCCATAGAGCATCCCCGCGTGGGAGACCAGCAGCTCCCGCAGCGGCAGCTGCGCCGCTCTGGCGATGGCGTCCAGCGTCATCTGATAGCCGACCAGATATGCTGGCATGACCGTCCCGGACGGGATGGGGACGCCCAGTGTCTCCGGCGCCAGCAGAATTTGATGCGTTTCCAGATAAAAGCCGATGCAGCAGCGGGTGTGCCCCGGCAGGGCAACGATGCGGATGGTATCGCCGTCCAAGAAAATTCGGTCGCCATCCTCCACTGGGAGGTCGACGCAGAGCGCGTCGATGCAGTCCGGCGCGCCGGTCACGCCGCATTGCGCAGCCTGGTACGCGTCCAGCTTGCGCATCAGTGCCCGGGCGTTCGGCTTTTGGAAGATCCCGGCGGCGTAGCGGCTGGCGACGACGGTCGCCTCCGGCCAGGCCTGCTTGCAGAAGACGCTGCCCAGCGCGTGGTCATAGTGGGAGTGGGTCAGCAGGATATAGTCCAGCGCCCGGCCCTGCAGCGCGCGGCGCAGGTTTTCCACCAGCTGCGGGCCGCAGAAATGAAAGCCGCTGTCGACAAGCAGCGTCGTGCTGCCGGCAAAGAGCAGGTAGCACTCGCCGCCCGGGGCGGCCCCAACGGGGACGACGCGCAGCTGGGAGCGCTGCGGCCCGTCAAAGCGGTCGATCCTTTCGAAAAAGCTCATGTGACGCTGACCTCCCCGGCCAGGATCGCCCGGTAATCGGCGTAATTTTTCGCCAGCAGCGCCGGGGTATCCAGGTGGTAGGGACATTTGGCGGCGCATTTGCCGCAGTGCAGGCAGGTGGAAATTTTTGCCATCTCCTGCTGCCAATGCGCGGTGAGATACGGCGCAGCAGGGGCGCGGCGCATCATCAGGGACATCCGGGCACACTGGTTGATCTCGATGCCCTGGGGGCAGGGCATACAGTAGCCGCAGCCCCGGCAGAAATCGCCCACCAGCTCCTGCCGGTCCTTAGCGATCACAGCTTCCAGCGCCGGGGTCATGGCGGGCGGCTCGTCGATAAAGGCGAGGAATTCCTCTAATTCCCGCTCACGCTGGATGCCCCAGATGGGCAGCACGTGGTCAAACTGCGCCATCCAAGCGGCGGCCGCCGCAGCGTTCAGGATCAGCCCACCGGCCAGCGCCTTCATGGCGATGTAGCCCATATTCGCCTGCTTGCAGTCTTCGACCAGGGCCAACTCCTGCGGCCCGGAGAGATAGCTCAGCGGGAATTGCAGCGTTTCGTAAAGGCCGGAGTCGATGCAGTCCTGCGCCACGGAAAGCGCATGGTTCGTCAGACCGATGTGGCGGATCATGCCCCGGCGCTTTGCCTCCAGCATACATTCATACATCCCAGTGCCGTCGCCGGGCCGGTAACAGACCGGCGGCAGATGGAACTGATAGAGGTCGATATAGTCCGTCTGGAGCAGCCGCAGAGAAGTCTCCAAATGCTGCCAGAATTCCTTCGGCGTTTTTGCGTGGGTCTTGGTGGCAAGATAGATCTGGTCGCGGATGCCCAGGGGGCCGAAGGCCGCGCCCAGCTTTTCCTCGCTGTCGGTATAGGCCCGGGCGGAGTCGAAAAAGCGGATGCCGCCGTCAAAGGCCTGCCGCAGAAGGTGGACCGCGTCTTCCTGACAGATCCGCTGCACCGGCAGCGCGCCGAAGCCGTTGCGCTGGCAGGTGATGTCCGTTTTGCCCAAAGTAATGGTCGCCATAAGCAGAGCTCCTTTTTTGTCCGTGTTATCTGTGCTTTTCATGCGCTTTAAAATACGCGGTGGCTGCCTGCATGGCAGCCAGCAGCTGCGCGGCCTCCGCCTCCGTTGTGAAGCGGGAGAGGGAGATGCGGATGCTGCTGTCGATCACGGCGGCGGGCAGGCCGCACGCCTGCAGCACATGGCTGCGATGGCCCTTGCTGCAGGCAGAGCCCGCGGAGACATAGCAGTCGTGGTCCTGCAGCAGGTTGATGATATTCTGACTGGGGACGCCTGGCAGCGCGCAGCTGATGATCTGCGGCGCCTCTGCCGCGCCGAGGAGCTGCCAGCCCGGCAGCTGGGCGATCTTTTGCCGCAGCAGGTCGCGCAGCGCGGCCTGATGCCGCAGATCGGCCATGCGGGTCGGATAGGCCGCGGCGCAGGCCGCGCCAAAGGCGGCGATGGCGGGCAGCGCTTCCGTTCCGGAGCGATAATTCTGCTCCTGGCCGCCGCCCAGCAGCAGCGGCGGCAGTGTCAGGCCCGGGCGGATATACAGCGCACCGCTGCCCTTGATGGCGTGGATCTTGTGCCCGGAGACGCTGATAAGGTCCGCCCCCAGCGTTTTTGCCTGGAAGGGGACTTTAAAAAGCCCCTGCACGGCGTCGGTATGAAACAGCGCCGCGGGGCACTGCCGGTGGGTCAGCTTGGCCATTTTCTCGATGGGCATGACCGCCCCGGTCTCGTTATTGACCAGCATGATGGAGACGAGGATCGTATCCGGCCGCAGCGCAGCCTGCAGCTGCGCCAGGCTGACGCGCCCGGCCTCGTCCGGCGGCAAAAATGTGACGTCAAAGCCCTGCTGGGCCAGCTTTTGCATCGGGTGCAGCACGGCGTGGTGCTCCACGGCCGTCGTGATGATATGCTTGCCCCGCTTGCCCAGGCGCTCAGTGGCGGAGAAAATAGCCCAGTTGTCGGCTTCTGTGCCGCCGGAGGTGAAAAAGACGCGGTTTTCCTCCGCGCCCATGGCCTGGGCGACCTGACCCCTTGCCTGGGTCAACGCCTGGCGGGCCTGGATGCCCAGCCGGTGAACAGAGGAGGGGTTGCCCCATTCGTTTTCCAAAAGCGCCCGCACGGCGTCCACCGCCTCGGGGCAGGGCTTTGTCGTTGCGGAATTATCAAAATATGCGATCATAATATCTTGCGCTCGCTTTCCTGCATTATTTGCCGACGCAGAACCGGGAGAAAATGCGCTGGGTGATATCCTCCCGGATGGTCTTGCCGGTCAGCTCCCCAATCGCCTGCATGGCGGCTTCTACATCTAATAGAACGGCGTCCGGCGTCATCTGCGCCTGTAGACCGGCCAGGGCGCGTTCCAGCGCCGCGTGGGCGCGGCGGACTGCGCCTGCCTGCCGGGGGTTTGTCAAAATCGAACCGTCACAGGGCGCGCCGCCGGAGAATTTCTCGGCCAGCGCTTGCCGCAGCGCATCCAGCCCCTGTCCGGTTTTCGCACTGACGGAGAAGACTTCGTCAAAGGGCAGGTCCGCCGGTGAAACGACCTGGGGCAGGTCGGCTTTGTTGAGGATCCCGATGGCGTGCTTTGCTGCGGCTGCGGCCTGCATGGCTTGCCGGTCCTCCTGCGTCAGCGGAGCGGCGCTGTCGCAGAGAAAGAGCGCCAGCTCTGCCTCCTGCGCTGCCGCACGGCTGCGGGCGACGCCCATGGCTTCGATCTCGTTTTTCGTCTCCCGGATCCCGGCGGTGTCCAGCAGGCGGAAGAGGGTGCTGCCCAGCTTCACAGTCTGCTCGACGGTGTCCCGGGTCGTTCCGGCGATGTCGGTCACGATGACCCGGTCAAAGCCCGCCAGGGCATTGAGCAAGCTGGATTTTCCGACATTGGGCTTGCCCAGCAGCACCGTCCCCACGCCCTGCTTTAAATACTGCCCCTGGGCGCAGGTGCCCAGCAGCCGCTCCAGCTGCTGGGCGGCGCTTTGCAGAACGCCGGAGAAATTCTCCAGCCGAAACTCGTCGATATCCTCGTCGGGGTAGTCCAGCACGGCGTGAAAATGGCTGCACAGGTCGACCAGGCTCTGGTAGATCGGCTCCAGCTGCCGGACCAGCGCGCCGCCGACCTGCCCCGCGGCGTTGGCTGCTGCGTCGGCGGTCTCGGCGTCGATCAGGTCGATCACGGCCTCGGCCTGGGTCAGGTCCATCTGCCCGTTTAAAAAGGCCCGTTTTGTAAATTCGCCGGGCCCCGCCTGCCGTGCACCTGCGGCAAACAGTGCTTCCAGTCCGGCAGCCAGGACGGCCGGGCTACCGTGGCACTGCAGCTCCACTGTATCCTCCCCGGTGTAGGTGTGGGGCGCGCGGGTGTAGACAGCCAGGGCCTGGTCGATCACCCGGCCCTGAAGATCCCGCAGCGTGCCCAGCATCAGTTTGCGGTTCGGCGCCTGCGCCAGCGGAATGCCCGCCTGCAGCGCAAAGACCTGCCCGGCGATCTCCGCGCAGCTGTCACCGGAGAGCCGCAGAATGCCGATGGCACAGGGAATTTTCCCCGAAGCGATGGCCGCGATGGTATCTGCCATATTGCATCTCCCCCTTTTGCGTCGTTTCTTCTTATTATACGTTACGCCAACTTTTTTCACAAGCGCTTTTTTCTGCATAGATCCCCGTTCAGCGGGAACGCTATGGCATGGGGTGAGATACATGGAGCAGCAATACAAAGGCCCGGTCACAGACCGGCGCATTCGGGAACTATTTGCCGACGCTGGCGATTTTAATTACCGCACCGTCGAAATTTGTGGATTTCCCGTCCATACCTATGCCATCGACGGCTTGACCTCCGGCGGCGATATTTCAGATTTTGTCATCCGCCCGCTGCTGGAGAATCTACAGGGAAATAGTATGCAGGAGCTGTACCAGCGGGCGCTGCAGACGGTGGTCTATAACTCCGTGGCAGACGCCTGCCCGGACCTGGATACGGCGGCCCGGAAGCTCGTCAATGGCTTCTGCGTCGTCCTCTTTGAAGGAGCCGGGGCCATTGCCTTTGAGGATAAGACGGAGGAGAAGCGCAGCCCCTCCCGCCCGGAGGTGGAAAATACCGTCAAGGGGCCGAAGGACGCCTTCACCGAGACGATCCGTACCAACACCAGCCTCATCCGCCGCCACCTGCGCACGCCAGAGCTGCAATTATATGAGACAGTCGTTGGGCGGCGCAGTCTGACGAATGTGACCGTCGTTTCCATCCGGGGCCTGACGTCAAAGGAGCTAGTGCGGCGGCTCAAGCAGCGTCTGGCGGAGATCGACATCGACGGCATGGTCTCCCCGGCGTCGGTGGAGGAATATGTCACCGGCTCCCGGGCGACGCCGTTTCCACTGATTCAATATACAGAGCGGACGGATAAATTCTGCCAGGGCCTTCTCGATGGCCGGGTCGGCTTGCTGGTGGACGGCTTGCCCCAGGGCTATCTGCTGCCGGTGAATATCGGCTATCTGATGCAGACGCCGGAGGACCGGGGCGTGGATTATATCTCCGCCACCTGCGTCCGCTGCATCCGCTATCTGGCGCTGCTCATCAGCTTGCTGCTGCCCGCGGTTTATGTCGCGATGACGACGTTCCATCCGGAGATGATCCCCGACGCGCTGCTGCAGTCGATCATCGAGAGCAAGAAAGCGGTCCCCTTTGCGACGGTATTGGAGGTTCTGGGGTTGCTGATCGCCTTTGAACTGCTACAGGAGGCGGGCATCAGCCTGCCCCAGTCCATCGGGCAGACGATCTCCATCATCGGCGGGCTCGTTGTTGGCAGCGCGGCCGTCGAGGCACGGCTCGTCTCTCCGGCGGCCCTGGTCGCTGTGGCCATCGCGGGGATTTGCGGGTATGCCCTGCCGGGGAAGGATCTGTCCGACGCCATGCGTCTGTGGCGCTTTTTGCTGGCGGTCTGCGCCAGCATCGCGGGGCTGTTCGGCGTGATCTGCGGCGCCATTGCGCTGCTCATCCATCTGGCTGGGCTGACGTCCTTTGGCGTCGCCTATTTGCGGCCGTTTTCCAGCGTTCGGGGCAGCCGGGCGCTGCTGCGCCCTCGGCTGGGACGGCAAAAATACCGGGATGCCGCGCTGCATCCCCAGGATTCCAAGAATCAGAGGTAGTAAATGCGGAAATTATGGTTGCTTTTTGCCCTGGCGGTGGTCCTGGGCATTTATCACGGGATCCCGTTTCAGACGAGCGATGTGGCGAGCCTGCTGCCGGTGCAGACGTTGGTCATCCACGCGGCAGAGGGGCAGTGCCAGGTCGCCTGCGGCGGCGATCTGACCGGGACCGGTGCGACGCTTGCCGACGCGCTGGAGGATCTGCAGGTCGACGCTGCCGGGCATGTGTTCCTGGCGACGGCACAGCAGATCGTCGTCTCCGGGACGGGGGATATCTGGCAGCAGCTGGCTGAAATGCGGCAGCTGCGCCCGGCGGCGCAGCTTTACCAGGCGGCGACACCACCGGATGCGGTGCAGGCGACAGCATTTTTGCTGCAGCATCCGTCCCCTGTCACGCTGCTGGAGCTGCGGGCGGCGCGGGAATATGGCGACAGCGTCCGCGTGCCGCAATTGGAAGAAACGCAAGGGAGGTACACGATCGCAGATGGAACAACGGTCTGAACGGGCGGGGCTTCTGGCAGCGCTGGCAGCGCCCATGCTGCTCTGGGCGGTCCGGGCCTCCTGGCTCTGGGTCCTTGCGGGCGGCGCTGCGGCGGCGGGATACTATTTGCTGCTGTGCCGCCTGCAGCCGCAGCAGGATCTGGCCCAGGTGACGCGGCGTGCGATAGGGCCCGGCGCGGCTAGGGTCCTGCTCTGGGCACAGGCCGTGGGCCTGGTAGTCGCGGGCGGCTGGCTGCTGCGCCAGGCCGATGCCATCGTGCCAAATCTGACCCGGGGATTTCCCTGGATCGCCATCCCGCTTCTGTGCCTGGCTATGGCCGCTGTTTGGCGCGGGCCCAAGGCTGCGCGGGCGACCTGCGCGGTCCTGGTCTGGCTGCCAGCTGTGACGGCTGTCGTGATCGTCCTTGCGGCGCTGCCGCAGCTGCACGGCGCATGGCTGCGTCCGACCGGGCGGCCGATGCAGCTTGCGGGGGCGGCAGCGGTGTTCCTGCTCCCGGTGGTCAGCCGTTATACGTCATCGGAGAAAGCCGGGAGCGGGAAATGGCTTCTGGCTGCCGTCGCGGCAGCGGCGCTGCTCGCCCTTGTGACGGCAGGCTGCCTTTCGCCTCGGCTGGCCGCAACGGAGCCGCTGCCGTTTTTTGCCCTGGCGGCGTCCAGTCGTCTTCTGGGCCAGGCGGCGCGGTTTGACGCGGTGTTGTCTACGGCGGTCGCCGCTGCGTTGTATTGCGCGTTGGCGACCCTCGGCAGCTTTACCCGCTGCCTGACAAAAAAGAAAAGTGCTGCAGTAATTTTTTTGTTCTATGCCCTGCTATTTTTAGCGGCTTGCATCGTACAGGTGATCCCAATCGGCGTGATCGTGCTATATTTAGTGGTATTTTGGGGAATTATCCCAATATGTATGATTGTTCTGGAAAAAGCAAAAAATGGGGAAAATTCGCGAAAAAGATATTGACAAAAGTGTGGGGAGCTGGTAT
>CAUBQU010000043.1 GCA_958438185.1 uncultured Oscillospiraceae bacterium | reverse complement strand
GCCAGTCGAGCTGATCATCTTTGCCGCCGCCTCTATGACGGAGACCTTGAACCAGGTCGCGGAGCTGTACCGCGACGTAGCTCCGAATGTCACGCTGACCTTCAACTTCGACTCCTCCGGCACGCTGAAGACCCAGATCCAGTCCGGCGCCGACTGCGATATCTTTATCTCCGCCGGGCAGAAGCAGATGAACGAGCTGGACAGCAGCGCCGACCCGTCGATCAACACAGAAGGCCTGGATTTCGTCCTGGAAGGCAGCCGCTTCGATATTCTGGAAAACAAGGTCACCCTCTGCGTGCCGGACGGCGTGGAAAACGGCGTCACTTCATTTGACGACATGACCCAGAAGCTGCAGGACGGCAGCATCCTGCTGGCCATGGGCAACGAAGACGTTCCCGTCGGCCAGTACACCCAGAAGATCCTCGCCTACTATAACCTGGACGAAGCCGCCCTGGCTGCTGCCGGTCATATCACCTACGGCAGCAACGTCAAGGAAGTCACCACCCAGGTCTCGGAGGGCACCGTTGACTGCGGCATCATCTACTGCACCGACGCTTACTCCGCCGGTCTGACTGTCGTCGACTCCGCCACAGCGGACATGTGCGGCCAGGTTATCTACCCCGCCGCCGTGCTGAACACCTCCAAGCACCAGAAAGCCGCTCAGGCGTTCCTGGAATACCTGAAGACGCCGGAGGTCTCCGCGATTTTCGAGAGCGTCGGCTTCACCGCGCTGCAGTAATGCCGCGCCGCAAAACACCTTGAGATTCCGCGCCGGTCCCGGCGCGCCGCAAAGTCTGCCGCAGGCGCGGCAGACTTTGTGTGCGCATTTGCCCGGCCTTCCGGCGCAGAAGGAGACTGCTATGGATTGGTTCCCCCTTTATAATTCCCTGCGTATTGCGGCCATTTCGACCGTTTTTATTTTCTTCGCCGGGATTTTTGCCGCCTATTACATCGCCAAGATCCCTCGCCTGTGCAAGGGCATTCTGGACGTGATCCTGACAATGCCCCTGGTCCTGCCGCCGACCGTCGTCGGCTATCTGATCCTCCGGGTCATCGGGCCAAAGCGCGTCGTCGGCGCGTGGCTGCTGTCCCACTTCGGCGTGAAGCTCGCCATGACCTGGTGGTCCGCGATCCTGGCCACCATCGTCTTGATTTTCCCGCTGATGTACCGCACCGCCCGCGGTGCGTTTGAAGCCTTCGACGAGACACTGGCCCAGGCGGGCAAGACCCTGGGCCTTTCAAATACCAAAATCTTCTGGCACATCCGCCTGCCCTACTGCAAGCAGGGCATCCTGGCCGGGACGGTCCTGGCCTTTGCCCGGGCCCTGGGCGAATATGGCGCGACGAGCATGGTCGCAGGCTACACGCCGGGCAGGACCGCCACGATCTCCACGACGGTCTACCAGCTCTGGCGCACCAACAACGATGGCCTCGCCTTCCGTTGGGTCATACTGAATATGGCCATTTCCGCCGTCGTTCTACTCGCGGTCAATCTATTAGAGACCCGCCAGAAACAGCTGCAGGGGGTGCGTCATGCTGCACGTTGAACTTCGCAAACAGTTGGGCGCCTTCCAACTGGACGTCGCCTTTGAGACAGGCGGCGATATCCTCGCCCTGCTCGGCGCCTCCGGCTGCGGCAAGAGCATGACCCTCAAATGCATCGCCGGGATCGAAGCGCCGGATTGGGGGCATATTGCATTAGACGGCCGCGTCCTTTTTGACAGCCAGCGTCGGATCAACCTTCCGCCCCAAAAGCGGCAGGTCGGCTATCTCTTCCAGCAATACGCGCTGTTTCCCAATATGACGGTCCTGCAGAATATCCTCACCGGGTGCCGCCAAAAAAACCGGGTGACACGCCTGGCCGAGGCTGAGGCGCAGATCGCCCGCTTCCACCTGACGGGGCTGGAGGGCAAAAAGCCCGCCACCCTCTCCGGCGGGCAGCAGCAGCGCGTCGCACTGGCGCGGATCTTTGCCAATCACCCGGCGGCGCTTCTGCTGGATGAGCCATTTTCCGCGCTGGATAGCTATCTCAAGTGGCAGCTGGAGATGGAGCTTGCCGACCTTCTGCACGGGTATGATGGCGACGTGCTCTATGTCTCCCACAGCCGCGACGAGGTCTACCGGCTCTGCGACAGCGTCTGTGTTCTGACAAATGGCAGCAGCGAGCCGAAGCTGCCGGTGGACACGCTCTTCTCCGCACCGGGGACAGTCAGCGCGGCGCTGCTCTCCGGCTGCAAAAATATCTCCGCCGCCGAAGCCCTTGATCCGCACACGGTGCGGTGCCTGGACTGGGGCGTCACGCTGCGCACGGCGGCGGCCGTCCCGCAAGATTTGACCGCCGTCGGCGTCCGGGCGCATTTTATCCAGCCTGACACGGGGGAAAATACCTTTTCCTGCCGGGTCGCGCGGGTGATCGACGATCTGTTTTCCACAATTCTGATGCTGGAGACCCCTGGCGGCAAAACCAGCCGCAGCCTGCTGCGCATGGAGCTGCCCAAGCAGACCTGGCCAAACGGCCAGGCGCCAGAGACGCTCCAGGTCGCGATCGACCCTGCCCATGTGATGCTGCTAACGGGAAGGGAGACCGTATGAACGACGCGTGCGGCCGGACGATCGACTATCTGCGGCTATCCGTCACCGACCTGTGCAACTATCGCTGCCGCTACTGTATGCCGCCGGAGGGCGTCTGCAAAAAAGCCCGCCGGGATATCTGCTCCCTGGAGGAGCTGGTGGAGATCAGCCGCGCCGCCATCGCCTGCGGCATCCGCAAGATCCGCCTGACCGGCGGCGAACCGCTGGTGCGGCGGGGGATCGTCGATCTCTGCCGCCAGCTGCGGGCCCTGCCCGGGCTGGAAACGCTGGCGATGACGACAAACGGCGCGCTGCTGCCCGATCTGGCCCAGCCACTGCGAGACGCCGGTCTGGACCGGCTGAACCTCAGCCTCGACACCCTGCAGCCGGAAAAATTTGCCCAGATCACCCGGCTGGGGACGCTGCAGGCGTTTCACCGCGGGCTGCAGGCAGCCCAGGCGGTGGGCTTCACTGGGACCAAACTGAACGTCGTCCTCATCGGCGGCTTTAATACCGACGAGATCGGCGATTTTGTCGCCCTGACCCGGGAAAATGACCTGTGCGTCCGGTTTATCGAGCTGATGCCCATGGGCCCGTGCGCCGCCTGGCCGGGACACTGTTTTGTGCCCGCCAGTACCGTCCTGCAGGCTGCGCCGCAGCTGGTCCCGGTGGGTCAGGACGGCGTCTCCCAGCAATACCGGGTCCCCGGGTGGCGGGGCAGCGTCGGACTGATCTCGCCCATGCACCACCGCTTCTGCGGCCAGTGCAACCGCATCCGCGTCCTGGCCAACGGCAATCTCAAGCCCTGCCTGCACGCGGCGGCAGAGTACCCACTCCGGGGCCTGCCACCGGACGCACTGCGCGCAGCCATCGCCCAAGCCATTTTGCAGAAACCCCAGCAGCACGCGATGGACGCGTACCACGCAAGCCGCAGCTGCCGCAATATGCACGAGATCGGAGGATGACAAATGGAATTGACCCATTTTAACGAAGCAGGCCGCGCCCGGATGGTCGACGTCTCTGAAAAAGCGGCGACGGACCGGGCGGCCACCGCCGCAGGCTTTATCACCATGCGGCCGGAGACCCTAGCCCTCGTCCGGCGCGGCGGCATGAAAAAGGGCGATGTGCTGGCCGTTGCCCAGATCGCCGGGATCCAGGCCGCAAAGCACACCGCCAGCATCATCCCCATGTGCCACCCGCTCCTGCTGACCGGCATCGACCTCGCCTTTTCCTATGCGCCTGACGGCATTGCCATCGAAGCCCGCGTCCGTTGCCACGGCGAGACGGGGGTCGAAATGGAGGCATTGACCGCCGTCAGCGCGGCGGCTTTGACGATCTACGATATGTGCAAGGCCGTGCAGCGGGATATGGAGATCAAAAATATCTGTCTTTTAGAAAAAAGCGGCGGAAAAAGCGGCGTCTTTTCCCGCCAGGCCACGAAAGGAGCCGCGTATGAAGCTGATGAAAACTGTTGATGCCGTCGGGCATGTGCTCTGTCATGATATGACGCAGATCATCCCCGGCGAATATAAGGACGCCCGCTTCCGCAAGGGCCACGTCGTCACACCGGAGGATATCCCCGTGCTGCTCTCCATGGGCAAGGAGAATCTCTATGTCTGGGAGTGCACGCCGGGTATGCTGCACGAAAACGACGCCGCTGTGCGGCTGTGCCGCCTGTGCGAAAACGAAGGCATGACCCGCTCTGCCGTCAAAGAAGGCAAGATTGAGCTGACCGCCGCCCATGACGGGCTGTTTCGCATTAACCGCGCCGCACTGCTGGCGATCAACAGCATCGACGAGATCATGATCGCCACCCGTCACGGCGACACGGCCGTGCACACCGGCGATAAGCTCTGCGGCACCCGGGTCATCCCCCTGGTCATTGACGAAAAAAAGCTGGAGGCGGCGGAGGCAGCCGCCGGAGGCCGCCCCATTCTGGAGCTGCTGCCCTACCGGCTGAAAAAAGCCGCCGTCATCACCACCGGCAGCGAGGTTTTCCACGGCCGCATCCAGGATCGCTTCACCCCCGTCGTCGCGCAAAAGCTGGCGGCCTTCGGCATCACAATGACGGAGCATGTCACCGTCGACGACGGGATGGCGCACCTGCTGGACGCCCTGGCTGCGATGCGGCAGACAGACGTTGATCTGATCCTCTGCACCGGCGGCATGAGCGTCGACCCGGATGACAACACCCCCGGCGCAATTCACGCCAGTGGCGCGCAGATCGTCACCTATGGCGCGCCGGTGCTGCCGGGCGCGATGTTCCTGCTGGGCTATTACCCCGGCGGGATGCCCGTGATTGGCCTGCCCGGCTGCGTTATGTATGCCGCGGCAACGATCTTTGACCTGGTCCTGCCCCGCATCGCCGCTGGAGTCCGGCTGGAAAAGCAGGATTTCACCGTACTCGGCGAGGGCGGCCTGTGCCTGGGCTGCAAGCCGTGCCATTACCCGGCCTGCCCCTTTGGAAAGGCAGGTGGCCGCGTATGAGCTTCACCGCCATGGTCATCACCGTCAGCGACCGCTGCGCCCAAGGCCAGCGGGAGGACGCCAGTGGCCCTCTGCTCGTGCAGCTGCTGCAGGACGCCGGGTACACCGTCACCGATACTGCGATTGTCCCGGATGAATATGACACCATCTGCCACGCCCTGCGCCAAGCCGCCCAGGCGGACACGGCGCTGATCCTCACCACCGGCGGCACCGGCTTTGCCCCCCGGGATATCACCCCAGAGGCCACAGCGGCGGTGTGCCAGCGCATGGCCCCCGGCATCGGCGAGGCGATGCGGGCCGCCTCCCTGCGCATCACGCCCCGGGGGATGCTCTCGCGGGCCACCGCCGGGCTCCTGGACCGCAGCTTGATCGTCAACCTGCCGGGCAGCCCCAAGGCCGCCCGGGAAAACCTGGAGGCAGTCTTGCCCAGCCTAGCCCACGGCCTGGAAATGCTCCGGGGCGGCCAGGCTGACTGCGCAAAGCTGGGCTAAGCCTTGCACATCAAAAAACGGACCCGACGCTTTTTGCGTCAGGTCCGTTTTTAGATGATAATAGTTTACTTGCCCAAGAATTTTACCTGCTGCCGCAGCAGGTCCGCGTGCATGGGGCGGTCGCTGCTAATCAGCTCCAGCACCAGGTACGCCGGCTGGATCCTGTCGATCAGCTCCTGGACGCGGGGCGTTGCAAACGGCTGGTGCAGATCCACCTGGAAAATATGGCCAATGACTTCCCAGATCCTGGTCTGATAATCACCCGGGACCGGCTGCCAATGCTGCATCAGATCCATCGCCACCGCACCGGTCAGGGATTGGTGCAGATGGATGCCCTTAATAAAGGAGAGGTCCCCATACCGGTCCAGGATCTTGTGGATGTAATCCACTGCCTCGTCCGGCGTGCGCAGCGCAGGGTTCGTGTGCATCAGGTGGCCGGTATCGAGCATAACGCCGCATTTGGGGTAGCGCACCTGCGCCAGAAGGCGGGCCGTCATCTCCGGGTCCAGCATCGTCAGGCCCGGGTACCAGAGGTTTTCAAAGAGCAGCCAGGGCGAGCCTTCGATCTCGCCGGTCACGGCATTGCAAAGCGCCGCCGTGGCGTCGATCACCTCGTCATCGCGGTAATGGTATTTCCGCCGCATGGATTCGATCATCGAGCAGTCGGAGACATGGTAGACCAGGTACTCCGGCGCCATGGTGTTGGCAAAGGCGAGATCCTGCCGGCAGGCATCTTCCAGAACGGACGGCGTCCTGCCACCGTAATGCCGCCAGCATGTCTCCAAATCGCCATATTCCAGCTCCAGGCGCAGCACATCCTGCCGCCAGAAATCCATCCAACCCGGCCAGTAGCGCAGATGCACACCGATGACATCCGCCGGGCCGATCACCGGCGGGGCAAAGACGCCTGCCTGCATGACCTCGAGCCCATCCAGGCCGTAGCCGCGGAAAAACGACTGGAGATCCGCCCGGTCTGTATAACGGCCCGTATCCTCCGCGCAGGTGGTGATATTCATGATCTTCTTCATCGGCTGGCCCTCCTGCTATTTTCCTAACGCGTCATTTTAACCGCTGGGGCAGCCCAGCAAAGACGCGCGTCACACGCGCCGCCTGGCTGGATAGCCGCGCCAGGTAGTGCCCCGTCGCCTCGCGCCAGGCCCGCAGCGCCGGATCCACCGGCACAACGCCGCAAAACAGATCGCCGCACACCAGCACCGCCGCCGGGTCAAAGCCCAGCCGGGGCGTCTGCCCCGTCTCCAGGCAATAGCGGACGTAATGCTCCAGGCCACAGATATAGCGCGCGGAAAAGTCCGGCGGCGCATCGTCCCGGCAGTGATGCAACGCCTCCGGTCCGACGCCGTAGGTCCGCTGCACATAGTCCAGCGCGCCCTGCCCGGCACCGGCAATGACAAGCTCCCGCACCGCAGCCCCCGCCGGCTGCTCCAGCAGCAGCGGCAGCGTCCCCTTGTGCAGGGTCACTGTCGTGCCGCAGATCTCCGCGACGGTATCGCAGGCGGCAGCCAGGGCCCGGTCTGTCTGGGCCAGGCATTTGCAATAATGCTGCGTCATTGCATTATAGCGGCCAGCATCGCTGAAAATATAATCCGTTACAAAAATCACGTGGGCCGCCTGGCGGGAAAACGCCAGCAGCTGCTGGGCGACCTGCGTCGGCCCGGCGGGAAATGACCCGTTCGCCCAGAGCAGCTCATTTTGCACCAATGCCGTGACACTGTCAACTAGGACTGTCGCTCCAGCCCGGGGCAACTGGCAACGGTCGATCCGCCGCCCCCACTCAATGGTCTGCAGACCCAGCCCCTGGCGGCGGCGGACATGGTAAGCAATACGCGCGTCATCCTCCGCATCCCGCGGCAGCATTGTCGCGACATAGTATGCGGGGCCCCCGCGGGCCAGCTGCGCTGCCAGACGCAGCGCCGTGGAGGATTTCCCGTTTTTGCAGCCGCCAGAGATCAATAGTTTCATCGCGCGCCCTCTTCTGCGGGCCCGATCAAGCTTCGATCAGGCCGTATTTGACTTTAATGCGGTCCAGCTTCTCCAGCAGCGGCTGGGAGAGCACCCAGAGGAAAAAGACCGTCGCCGCCGCGTGCATCATATCCACCGGGAAGCCCGTCAGATACGCGGTGAAGAACATCGGCAGCGTCGGATCGTTCTGGCTCATCAAAACGGAAGCCGGGTTCATCAGGCCGCCGTAGATGATAATAATCGTCAGCGCCGCGTAGACGCACAGGGCAAAGCGGCTGCGCCGCAGCACGCCTTTGCGGAACAAAACGCCAGCCAAAAAGCCAATGAGCCCCATGGCAAACATCTGCCACGGCGTCCACGGCCCCTGGCCAAAGAGCATGTTGGAACCAAACATCGTCATTGCGCCAACCAAAAAGCCCGTCTCGCCGCCAAAGGCGACGCCAGCCACGATCACGACCGCCGCCACCGGCTTAAAGCTGGGCACGGCGATAAACGCCGCCCGGCCGACAATGCCGATGGCGCACAGGACCGCGATGACGACCAGCTCTCTTGCCTGGGGCTTGCGGCTCTCAAAGACCAGCACAAAGGGCACCATCGTCTCCAGAATGATCAGCAGGGACATCAGCAGATACTTCCGGTCCCCAAAGAAGTGATAGCCCAGGATAAATGTCAGCGGGATCAGCAAGACGATCATCACCGCTGCGGCGATCGTCCGCTTTGAGAGCTTCCCCTTCTGCCTCGTCGGCACCGTCGTCCCCGCGCCCTTTTGCGTGATGGAGACGGCGAAAACCGCCAGCGCCGTCAGCAGCCAGGCATAGATGCTGGTATAGCTGTTGGAGACATCCGACAGCCGCTCCGCCGTCACCAGCTCCGTTAGGTTGACACTGCTGATG
>CAUBQU010000042.1 GCA_958438185.1 uncultured Oscillospiraceae bacterium | reverse complement strand
CAGCGCGTGCTGCCTCGATGGCTTCCTTGTTCTCCAGGGTGATCTTATCTGCTGCAGGCAGGGCATTGATGGCTTCCGTGACGGCGTCGGCGGCGGCCTGATCGGCAGCGGCGCTCTCACTCGTCTTGGCGTAGCGGACCGCATCAAACAGGGCGTAGTACTCTTCGCCGTAATCCGGCACCTTCGAATTCAGGCGCTCTTCCGAGATACCCTTGACAGCCTCGAGGGCGTCTTCGATGGCTTTGATGGAATCGGCCGTGTAAAGCGCCTTGTTGGCAAGGATCTCGTTTGCCTTGGCGACCTGGTCTTCGACGCGGGCCTTATTGACACCGCAGCCGATCCAACCGACCTTGCCGCCGTTAAACTTGACATTGTAGAGGTCGCACAGTTCCATGACGGGCTGGACACTGAAGGAGCCCTGAGAACCAGTCACGGCGATGTTATAGACTTCCAGGACCGGGTTCTGGCTGACCCACGGTTCGTCCTTCGTCGGGTCCATACCGGCGATGCCTTCGACCTCGATGCCCTCCGACAGGAAGGCGGCCAGCGCTGTCATAACGCAGCCCTTGGAGATGGCGGCGGAGCCCATGGACTGGCCTTCCATCTTCGGTGCAAGCTGCTGGCAGAAGTATGCCACACGATCTCGGATCGTCTCGTTGGTGTCGTAAACACGCGATGCGGGGACGCCTGCCCAGCCGCCCATATCCGGGCCCATGGTCAGGGCCTTCAGGTCCTTGGTGCCGTCCAGGCGGGCGGCGTTCTGGGCGCTTTCGCTGAGCTTCACGCCAGCCGCGTCAAGGCCCATGATATTGTAGATTGGGACGGACCAAGCGCCGGTGAGGCCGGTGTCAAGCAGCTCTTTCACGTAATTCTTGCCATTGTAGTTGTACGGGTTCTCACCCAGGGCAACGATGGCGAGGATGTTCGCACCCGGCTGGCTTGCCGAGTTGGGGCTCGTATCGTAGATGAAGTTAAAGTCGCGGATCTGATCGCCCAGGGCGGCATAGGCAGCGTAGACTTCCCAGTAGCCCTTGAGGGTGGTCTGATTCATGTAATTCTCACGGGAGAGATAGTAGGCATCCTTGACCATTCCGTCGTTCGTCGACGTATCGACCAGGGCCCAGACCTTCACGCTGAAGTCGCGGGTCGTGACAGCATCGCCGTAGGCAACGGAGGCGGTCAGGGTGATCTGGGCATCGGGCTGGCCGATGGCCGGGCGGGTCACCTTGCCGTCGGGCGCGATGACCGATTCATTGGAGGAGGACCAAGTGATCACAGAGCCGTTGGCGCCCTGGGTCGGCAGGTCGATATCGTGGATGTACTCCGGCAGCAGGCTCAGGTTCTGCGCATCGGCGTAGACCTCGTCGCCGCCAGCCTCGCGCTTGGCGGGGACAGTCACGGTGAATTCACGGGTCTGCGTCACTTCGCCGCAGGTCGCCGTGACGGTCAGGGTCACGCGGACATCCTGCTCCGGACGGGTCACCTTGCCGTCAGCGGCGATGACCGATTCGTCGGAGGAGGCCCAAGTGAAGGTGGAGCCGAGGGCGCCGCGCAGCGGCAGGTTCAGGTCGCGCAGGACGATCTTGTCCAGGGTGATCTGCGCGATATCCGCGCCGACGATCTCGCTGTCGTCCAGCCGCACGGCCATATCGGCCAGGACGGCTTTGCCGTTCGTCATATCGGCCAGGGCCATCATAACGGCGGCCGTCGCATTGGCGTCGCCGGTCCGATCGGGCATCGTCCACCACTGGGCAGTGGTGATATTTGCCGCATAGGTGCCATCCAGCGCCTTGACGCTTTCCAGCTTTTCAAAGATGGTATCCAGCGTCGCCTGGTAGGTCGCTTTCAGAGTCTTGCTGTCCGTCACACTGATGGCGGCAACAAGGGCGGAAGCATAGCGGGCCGTTGCCTCAGTGCTATTGTTCATCTCGCCAGCTTCGTAGCGCTGCTGGAGCATTTCCATCACATCGCGCATGGCGGCGATGGCCTGCTTGCCCAGCTTGGCGTCGTCCGCGAAGCGGGCCATCAGGATGGCAAACTCCGCGTTGTACTCGAACGCGAGGGAATTGTTATAGGTGCCGTTGACCAAATAATCGCTCTCATAATAGCGGCCATCCGACTCATCGTCGTCCTGCAGACGGCTGAGCAGATAGTTGAAGGCTGCCGTGCGGCCGGTCGTCCCGGCTTCGTTTTCGTTGCCCCAGTCGCCGCCGTCGAAGTAGATATCCATCGCCGTCACATAGGTGATGTTGGACATGATGCTGTCCTTACCGCCGTTCGCTTTGTCCTCGGCGATGAACGCACCATTGTCATTGGCGTTCTGCAGGGCCAGGAAGTCATTGATGAGGTTGACCGTCTCCGAGCCTACGCCAGACGCTCTGGACTTGACATAGTGCGTCGGATCGCCGCCCTGGGCGATGGTATCGATCATGGCCCAGGGGATGAGGCCGCTGATCTTATTGGTGGAGTAATCGTAGCTATCAAAGAAGTGGATGAGGACGCTGCAATCGGTGATATCCCCAGTCAGGCTGTAGAGGGAGACGGGGGCCTTCGGCGTCGTGACCATCCCGGCTGTGTAGGTCGCATACAGGGCTTCCGCTGCCGCCTTGGCGTCATAGTCGCCGCTCTTGACGGTCAGCAGGGCCGCGTCGGAATAGGCCGTCGTGCCGGTTTCGTCCGTGACCTTGCAGCGGATCTGGTTGCCGTCCCAACGGAGCTTGGCCTGCAGGGAGAGCTTCGTTGCGCTTTCTGCGCCCTTGATATCTTCCCAGGTCTCGCCGTCGGCGCTGCGCTGCCAGGTGTAGGTCAGCGTGCCGATGCCGCCCTTGGCGGTGGTGTAGAAGACCGCAGCCTTATCGGTGTAAGCATTCGTGCTGCGGGGCTGGGTCATGATGTAGACATCATAGCCCACCGCGTTGCCCTTCAGGACGGCGCGGGAGAGGGCCGTATCCCAGGACCACAGGCCGTCTTCGCTCATATCGAAGCCCTGCGCTTCCCAGGTGGCACGGTCGGCCAGTTCTTCGGCAGTCTTGGAGGTGCCGTTGGCATTGTCGCCACTCTCGCCGTCAAACGCGGTGCCGTCCAGCGTCATGGTGGACAGGACATAGTTATCCTGGAAGAGGCCGGTAACATCGCTGACCGTCTTCGTGCCCAGGCCGCCGACACGGCCATAGTTGCCAGCCCCCAGGCCGCTCATCGCGGGCACCAGGACCATATTATTGAGGACCTTCAGGTCCACCGGGGCCTGTGCGACATTGCCAGCGCCGATATTGCCGATCAGGCCGCCTACGCTGGCTTCGCCCTTCGTCGCCACGGTCCCCGTTGCGTAGCAGCGCTGCACCAGGATCGTATTTGACGACGTAACAAGGCCAATCAAGCCGCCGTTCACCGGCGTTTTGCCAAAGTCACGGTAGGACGGGGTGACATTGCCCGTTGCGTAGCAGTCGAGCATGACGCAGTTGCCATAGGGCGACGGGTCCGTCGCGGTCGAGCCCGAGCCGTAGGAAAAGGCGCCGACCAGGCCGCCAGCCTGATAACCGGAGACATCCGCCGCGCTGGAGCAGCCGATCATATAATACGGCTCAGTGGCGGACATGGCGCTCTTAAAGGTACCAACCAGGCCGCCGACATAGTTAAAGCCCGTGACCTTGCCGGAGAGCACATGGCAGTTCACGATATCCGTCAATTTTGCCTCGCCGACCAGCGCGCCAATGTTGTCATAGGAATTCTTGGGGTCCGCATCACCATCGACGAGGACATTTTCCAGCTTGATATTGATAAACCGTGCAGGCTCATTCGTGCTGCCCAAGCTGTAGCCACTGGCGCCGAACAGGCCCATGCCACTACGGGAGAACGCGACCGTCATATTGGAGATCTTGTAATTCTGGCCATTGAAGCTGCCCCGGAAGGTCGTGCTGCCGCCGATGGGGACCCACTGGAGGGCATAGCCATACTTCGCGGATTTGCTGAGGTCGATATTGGCCGTCTGGATGAAGTATTTCCCGCTGTAGGTATCGCCGTTGTTGGCATTTTCTGCCAGCAGGGCCAGCTGCTCGGCCGTCGCGATCTGGTAGGGATCGGCCGCTGTGCCGTCGCCGCCGGCGAAGCTCTCTGCCCGGTAATCCGGCCACTGATCGCTGATGGCGATGACCGTCGAAACTTCGATGGGCGTGCCGCCCTTGTAAGAGACCTTGGCCCGGAGCGTCTGCTCGGCATAGGTCCCGCGGATCTGGGCAAAGCCCAGCCGGACAACGGTGGCCGTGTTGTCCGCATTGAGGGAGAGGGAGCAGCCCGGCTTCAGGGCAAGCGTCTGTTCCGCTTCCCCGGTCAGCTGCAGTGTCGCCTCAACGGTGAAATCGCTGGCCGTCAGCGTGCTGTAGAGCAGGCGGCGGTCCAGGGTCAGCGTGATGGCAGAATTGCTTGCCTCAGCCGAGACGATGGAGATGCCCTCCAGCTCGGACGGGTCCATCTTCCCGGTGGCTTCCCAGTTCAGCAGGGGGTAGCCGCCGTTGACATTGGCCGTATCGGCGCAGAAGGCCGCGCCAAGGGTCCCGGCAGCCGCCTTCAGCTGGGCCGCGTCCATCGCCGCGGAGCCAACGCCGTCGGAATAGCCGCTGTTGATGGCGTCCGTCTTCAGGAAGTAGTTGTTGCGCGGCGTAAGGCTCTTGTACGCGCCGTAGATCGGGCCGGAGGAGGTCGCCGATGCGCTGCGCACGATATTGCCGCTGGAGTAGCAATTGAAGAGGATATCGCTGGTGCGTACCGTGTAATTCTTCTGCATGATGCCGACGATGCCGCCCGCATTGATCGCCTTGCCCTCGAGGGCAGCGACGCTGATCGTGCCGGTATTATAGCAGTTGGCGATGATGTTCTTCGCCATGGCAGCGATGCCGCCGTAGGTCGAGCCACGGCTCGCCGTCCCGGCAAAGCCGATCGTGCCGGAGTTGGAGCACTTGACGATCACGCCGGAGGCGTTGGCCGCGATACCGGCGATGTAGCTCTCGCCGTATACATCCGCGCCGTTGTGGCAGCTGACGATCGTACCGGCGTTGATGCCTGCGATGCCTGCTAGGTAGGTATTGGCATTCTCATTATGCAGATAGCCGCTGACGAGGTTGATGCCCTCAACATAGCCGCCCGTCCCGATATTGGCGAACAGGCCGATGTTCTGCGTGAGCTTGCTCAGACTCTTTTCAAAATACAGGTTGCTGATCTTATGCCCGCCGCCCAGGAACGTGCCGGAGAAGGCGTTCCCGTAGTTTTTGCCGATGGGCTTCCAGCACGGGCCGCTCCAAGTCCCGTTGGCTGCCTTGACGCCGCCGAGGTCCAGGTCGGCCGTCAGCTTGACGGTCTTGCCCTTGAAGCTGTCGGTCGAAATACCGGTGGCTTCACCGGATACGATCGCAGCCAGGCCCGCCAGTTGGGCAGGCGTCGAGATCTCAAACGTTTTTGCTTCTGCGCTGTACCAGCTGGTATCCACACTGCCGTCCCACGCCGCGGAATTATCCGCCGACGCCGGAAGGGCCAGCGCAGTGACCAGAAGCACCAGGCACAAAAGCAAGGCTAGTTTCTTTTTCATTTTTCTTCTACCTTTCTGAAATTTTTAAAATAACCGCTGCAGCGGATATTTCCACAGCTTTGACAGTCCCGCTGTCATGCTTTTCCGGTGGGAAAAGCATGGCGCACCAGTGCGCCGCGATTTCTCACACATGATGCAAAAGGGCCGTGGCAGAATTGGATTCTGCCACGGCCCTTGTTTCCGTGCCCAATTTGCGCTCAAAGGCGCCCACGCATCACCAAGTCTTCTGGCTCATGCAGCTGGGCGCAGCAGAGGACCTGCCAAAAACGCCCCGCGCGGCTTCCTGCCTTCTCATGGGCTCCCGCCCACAATGGCCGCCTTTCGGCGCAAAGCCGCGCAACTGCAAATACAGCTACGGGGTAAGCCCCGGATTCTCACCGGGTTTCTTCTATCCGCGCGCCACGCATTGCAGCGGCGGGCGGAGGATGATACGATGTATTCAAGTTGTCTTCAATCTGACTTTTTTATAGCATATTTCGCAGCGATTGTCAACACCCATCCCAAATTCGTTGCCGTTCCCGCTCCCACCACAAATTTTTTCATTTTTTGTGCGCCAGGCATTGACATTTGTAATTTTCCGGCTATAATATAGAGTAATTCAATACAAACGATTCCGTTTATGTTCTGCAGGAAAAAGCCCCGTGCTTGCCGAAGGAGTTAAACTTACAGGTGCCCGCCCCGGCGGGTGTGACTGCAGAATTCAGGAACCTCTGGAGAATCTCCACCGTGAGTGCCGAAGGTGCAAGGCGTTTTCCGCCGAATCTCTCAGGCAAAAGGACAGAGTGCGCATTTCTGATTTACATCAGTTTGTGCTGCAGCGCTGTGCAGATTCGGCAGAGGTCCTGCCGGATCTGTTTTTTCTTTCCATTTTATTCCCATCACAGAAAAGAGGAGCACCCCATGTATCAAGATCTGCAGCCCAACATCGAATTTGTCAATCAATATGACCCGGAGATCGCCGCCCTGATGGGCAAGGAGCTCGCCCGCCAGCAGCGGAATATCGAGCTGATTGCTTCGGAAAATATCGCCTCCCCCGCCGTCATCGCCGCCATGGGCACGATCCTGACGAATAAATACGCCGAGGGCTATCCCGGCAAGCGCTATTACGGCGGCTGTGAGTACGTCGACGAGGTCGAGTGCATCGCCATTGAGCGCGCCAAGCAGCTGTTCGGCGCGGAATACGCCAACGTCCAGCCCCACTCCGGCGCCCAGGCAAATCTAGAGGCCTACCAGGCCCTTCTGCAGCCGGGCGACACTGTCGTCGGCATGAGCCTGGCCAACGGCGGGCACCTGACCCACGGCTCCCCGGTCAATGCGTCGGGCAAGCTCTACCACTTTGTCCCCTACGGTGTCGACCCCGCCACCGGCCGCATCGACTATGACGAAGTCGAGCAGCTGGTCAAGGAGAATCGCCCGAAGCTGGTCGTCGCCGGTGCGTCGGCATACCCCAGAACGATCGACTTCAAGATTTTCGGCGAGATCGCCCACCGCTACGGCGCGCTGCTGATGGTCGATATGGCCCATATCTCCGGCCTGGTCGCCGGCGGCGCGCATATGAGCCCCGTCCCCTATGCCGACGTCGTCACGACGACGACGCATAAGACGCTCCGCGGCCCCCGCGGCGGCCTGATCCTGGCCAAGGAAGAATGGGCCAAGAAGCTCAATTCCGCCGTCTTCCCCGGCACCCAGGGCGGCCCCCTGATGCATGTCATCGCCGCCAAGGCCGTCTGCCTGAAGGAAGCGATGCAGCCTGAATTCCAGACCTACGCTCACAATGTCGTCAAAAACGCCCAGGCGCTGGCCGCTGGCCTGATGCAGCGGGGCTTTGACCTCGTCTCCGGCGGCACGGATAACCACCTGATGCTGGCCGACCTCCGCTCCATGCACCTGACCGGCCGCGAAATGCAGCGCCGTCTGGACGATGTCTATATCACCGTCAACAAAAACGCCATCCCCAATGACCCGGAGAAGCCCTTCGTCACCAGCGGCGTCCGCATCGGCACGCCCTGCGCCACGACCCGTGGCCTCGGTGTCTCCGAGATGGACCGGATCGCCGCTTGCATCTACGACGCAGCCACGAATTTCGAAGCCAAGGCAGACGAGATCCGCGCCGCCGTCGCCGAGATCTGCGCCGCCCATCCCCTGTATCAATAAGCCAAGTTTCCCCCTGATCGCGCCGCCCGGCCCAAAGCCCGGCGGCGCGTTTTGCCCCCCAGCGCTTGTAATTTCCCCCGGGGGCAGGTATAATGAAAGAAACAGACCGTTTCACTTCCTTTGCAAAACATCGCCCGGTGACGTCAGTGCCGGTGCAGAAAGGATTGTACGTCGCGTGCAATACGGCCAAGTAATATGAATCATGACTCCTATTTTTATCTGCTCAAACTAATTGGCGAATATGCCAAAACGACGGATCGACTTCCGCCGGAGGAGACACTTGCCCAGCAGCTGGGCATCAGCCGCGTCAAGCTGCGCGATATTCTCTCTGTTCTGCAAAGCAACGGCTATATCAGCCGCAAGCGCGGCATCGGTACCTTGATCAATAAGCACATGCTCCAGGAGCACGCACGGCTGGACACGGATATGGTCTATGACGAAATGATCGCTGGCACCGGGCATGTACACAGCGCGAATCTACACAAGATCCGCCAGATTGACACCCTGCCAGGCGAGATTCGCGCAAAGCTGGATCTATCCCCGGATGAAACCGCTTGGCAGATTGAAAAGACAACTTTCGTCGATGGAAAACCCGCAATTTTCTCTGTCGACTATATTCCATCTAAATACTTCCACGAGGCAGACTTGGATATTGCCCTGATCACCCAGTGCAACTACTTCTTTGTGCAGCAGCAATGCGACGACCTGATGGACAGCCTGATCCTGCACATCGCCGCCATCGCCGCCGATGAAATGATCTGCCAGCGCTTGGCTTTGCCCCAGGGG
>CAUBQU010000041.1 GCA_958438185.1 uncultured Oscillospiraceae bacterium | reverse complement strand
AACTGGGCGCACACCAGTGACAACAGCAAGGCCCAGCTGTTCAGCCTGTACACCATCAATTATGTCAAACCCGTAAGGCCCGCCGCAGTGCAGATCACCATTCCGTCTGTGGTAAGTGCCAAGACGCGCTTTACCGTACAGTGGACCGAAAGCCCCCTCCAGGGCGTGATGGATGAGAGATGGTATCTGATGCGGATTCGCTCGGAGGACGACTCCCTCGTTGCCAATTTCGAGTCGACCGCCAGGAGTGACACCTGCGCAATCTCAAAGCCGGGCCGGTACTATGTCACAGTGCTGGCAAAGAATACGAAATTTAAGGACTACTCGACGGAGACCAGCAAGGTCTACTTCACGGTCACCGCAGAGCATATCCACCAGTACACAAGCACCGTCACCCCGCCGACCTGCACAGAACAGGGGTATACGACATACACCTGCACCTGTGGCGACTCCTACCGCAGCGATTACACCAACCCGTTGGGCCACAGCTGGGACGCCGGTGTGGTCACGACCCCCGCAACGGAAACCGCCCCCGGCGTCAAGCGCTATACCTGCACCCGCTGCAGCGCGACGCGGACGGAGACCATTGCGCAGCTCACCTGCCCAAGCGCCGGATTCACCGATGTCCCGGGCGCTAACAACTGGGCCCATGCCGGGATCGACTACTGCGTCTCCAACGGCCTGATGTACGGCGTCGGCGGCAGCCGGTTCGCCCCGCAGACCGCCACAACCCGGGCGCAGATCGTCCAAATTCTCTACAGCCTGAGCGGCTCGCCAATCGTCAGCGGCGCAGCGCCGTTTACAGATCTAACGCAGGACTGGTACAAAAATGCCGTGCACTGGGCGTACCAGACCGGTGTCGTCTCCGGGATGAGCGCGACGACCTTTGCACCCAATGTTCCGGTAACACGGGAGCAGATTGCGGTAATCCTGATGGGCTACGCGCAAAAGGTCCTGGGCGTCTCGCGCACCTGGACACCTGCGGACTTGAGCCGTTATCCGGACGCGAGCCGCGTTTCTGCCTGGGCGCACAACGCTCTGGCGGACACCGTCTCCCTCGGCCTGATCTCCGGCACGCTGCGCGGCGGCCAGGCCTACCTGGATCCCCAGGGCAGTGCGACCCGGGAACAGGTTGCGACGATCCTGATGCAGTTTTGCAAAAATGTAAAACCGTGATCCTTTTCTAGTTTCAAAAGGGGCCCTGCCATGCGGCAGGGCCCCTTTTGAAACGCCAAATTTTTTTCAAAAAATATAGTCCCTCGCGCAGCGGCATTTTTTGCGCCTGGCATATTTTGGCAAGGCTAAAACCCGCGGCGCGGCAAATACTAAGCCCATGCTTGAAGCAAATGACAGGAGGGACAACCATGAAAAAATTGAGCATTTTGATCGCGGTTCTGGCCGTGGTACTGTGCCTGTTCACCGGCTGCGCCACGACCGACGGCAACGTCTCCGGCTCCGATTCCGGCAGCATCGGCTCCGATATGCCGGACAACGCGCCGACAGACCGCCCCAACACTGACGACGGCACCATGACGGAACCGGACGATGATCTGGGCAGCGCCATGCCGGACGGCGACACCGCCCCCGATTCCCAGGCCCCCGGCGACGGCAGCGAGGACAACGCCGCAGCCAGCGGCCCGGCGGACGGCCAGGATAACGACCAGATCGACGCAGGCAACGGCGCCCGGAACCTCCCGGCAGACGGCCGGGCAGACACAGCCAGCGGCCGCCCGGGTCAGCTCGTCCGGGGCACCGGCACTGCTGACATGGTCACCGGCGATACCCCGGCGACAGACCGCGGCGCAAGCCGTCCCGCCCCCAGCCCACAGGCCGCGTAAATGCAAAAGGCATCCAGCCCCTGCCATGGCAGGAAGCCGGATGCCTTTTGCGTTTTTCCGTTTTCATTTTCCGTTTTTGCCGGGCGGCATGAGAGCGCCGCTGTTCTCTCACCCCGGCTGCCGCGGCAGAGCGATGGACAGCTCATAGCACCGCTCGCCCCCCGCTTGCTTGCGGGGCCGAAAGCCGTACTTTTCAAAGAAGTGGACCGTCGTATAATCACCGTCGGGGATCGTACAGCGGATCTTGCTCTTTCCTTGGCCGCGATAATGGCTGACGGCCTGACCCAGCAGCTGCACGGCAAAGCCACGGTACTTCCGCTCCGGCAGCACGCCGAGATAGCGGATCACGCCGTGATCTTGTTCCTGCTTCGGCTCCAGCAGCAGCGCGCCGACCAGCGCCTGCCCCTGCCTGGCATAATACAGCGTATCCGGCGCCCGCGCCAGGATGGCGCGCATCTGTGCCTCGACCGCCGCCGCGTCCGTCCAGGTCAGCGTCCCACAGCGCTGCACCCAGTTCTGGCGGCGCAGGTCCATATACAGCGCGCCGCCGTCCCGGGCGAGCTCAAACCAGAGGTTATAATCCTCCCCCAGAGAAGCGCTGCGCTGGCGCAGGCTGTCCAGCCGGTTCTGCGTCGAAAGGGACCAGTCCAGATGGGCGTTGTCATTGAGATAGTCCAGGGCAAACCGGCCGTCCTCATACTGCACCCGGCTCACGCCGGTGTTATCACACCGGCCCGCCCGGTTCATCGTCTGCCGCGTAAAAAACAGCTCCGCCTGCACCGCCCGCAGGATCGCGCCGTGGGTAAAAATCGCCACCGTCTGACCCACATGGCGCTCCGCGACCGCCCGAAGCGCCTCGATAAAGCGCCCGGTGGCCTGCTCCAGCGTCTCGCTGCCAGGGGCCTGCCATGCCCACATATTCTGGCGGAACACACACATCTGCTCAGGGTAGAGATGCTCCAGCGTGCCAAAGCTCTGGTCCTCCCACGTGCCGAAGCAAACCTCCCGGAATGCCGGCTCCCGGCGCAGCCGCAGCCGGTGGTCCTTGCAGACCGGCAGCGCCGTCTGCACCGCCCGGTTCAGATCGCTGGCGTAGCAGGCATGCAGCCGCACCCCGGCGAAGCGACGGCGAAGCGCCTCCGCCTGCCGCACTCCGGCGGGCGTGAGCAGCGTGTCGTGCTGGCCGTGCAGCCGCCGGTATAAGTTTCCCTCCGCCTCTGCATGGCGGATGAAGTAGATCGTCGTCATCATTAAATCACCGTCACATATTTTGCCAAATCATCCCGCATTTTGCACGCCGCGTCTTTCGCGCACCGGGCCCAATCGCGGCCGTCGCTGCCAGTCTTCTGCCAGGCACCGATCACGCTGCGCGACGCGCTGACGATCGCGCCCCGGCCTGCCGCCGTGAACGCCGCGCTGACATGCTTCGCCGTCCCACCCTGGGCGCCGTAGCCCGGCACCAGGAAAAACAGCCGGTCATACTGCTGCCGCAGCGCCCGCAGCACCTGCGGATACGGCGCGCCGACCACAGCGATCAGCTCGCTGTAGCCGCTTTTGCCGAACAGGTCGATACTCCAGCGCATGGCAAGATCTGCCACCGCGCTGTAAACCATCCGGTTGCCGGAGATGAGGTCCTGCACCTCCCGGGAGGATTTATTCGAGGTCTTGACACAGAGGAACAGATTCTTCCCCTGCTGCTTGCAATAGGGCAAAAACGCCTTGACACTGTCGCTGCCAAGATATGGGTTGATACTCAGTCCGTCGCAGGCATAGGGCTGCAGGCAAGCGCCATCCGGCGTCCGCAGGCCGCCGAAGACGGCGGCGGCATAGAGCTGAGAGATATGCCCGACGCTGCTATAGTTGGCGTCCAGCATCACATAAAAGCCCAGGCGCTGCGCCTTGCGCAGCAAACGCTGCATCGCCGCGATGCCGCAGCTGCCCAGGGCGTCAAAGCAATAGCTCTGCACCTTCACCGCCGGGACAAGACCCTGCAGCGCCTGCAAAATTTCGCCGCAAAATATCTCATACGCCGCGGCCAATGCCTCCAGGCTCTGGCCATGGGTACGATACGCCTCCGCCAGCAGATGCGGCGGCAGCAGCTCCACCGTCGGGTCCAGCCCGATCATCGAGGGGTTCTTCAGTTTTCGGATCTTCGCCTGCAATGCATCGACTGACATCGTAAAAACTCCCTTCCACACCCGCAGGATCGCTTTGAAATACGTCCCTCTTTGCACCTCTTTGCGGCTATTATAACACAAAATTCTCCAATACCAAATACCTTTTTCACTGCCGCATGATTCCAGCCATATTTCCCGCCCCACCGGTCATACTAACAGCGGGGAAGGGAAGGTGAGCATATGAAGACAGGTGCCTTTTTCACCGCCGTTGGGCTCGGCATGGCAGCTGGCGCGACCGTTGCGCTGATGCTGCCCCGGCAGTGCGCCATCCGGCAGGCCATGCAAAAAGCGGCGGACTCTGTAGAGCAGACCGTCAGCGACGCGGCAGACCGGCTGATGGGCAGCTAAGCCGCACCCGGCGGCGGGTGTCCCCCGCCGCCGGGGCTTTCCCCGATCCCGCTACACCACCGCGCCCTTTTTCAGGTCCGGCACCGCCAGGATCACCGTCGTGGAGAGGATCAGGGCGAAGCCCACAAGATCCATCCCCGTGAATGGGACCTTCAGCCAGACAGCGGAGAGCACCGCGGCTGCCACCGGCTCGATGCAGGCATACAGCGCCGCCTTCGTCGGGCCGATGCGCTTCATGCCCATCATATATAGCGTAAAGGACTCGATGGTCCCGACCAGTACGATCACCGCCATACACAAAGCCAGGCGCGGCGTCAACGCGACGTGATACCGCCAGGGCCGCAGCGTCACACAGAGCAGCAGGCCGCCCAGGAACATGCCCCAACCCAGCAGCAGCGGCGCGGAAAAGTGCTGCAGCAGCCGCCGGGGCAGCAGATTATAAGCAACCACCGCCAGCGCGGCGACCATCCCCATGGCCAGCGTCTTGCCGGAGATGGCCAGGGTGCCGAAATTCCCATGGGTCGCCAAAAGAAAGACCCCTGCCGAAGCGCAGACCACCGCCAGCACCTCCACCCGGCCCGGCCAGCGCCGCTCCAGGCAGCAGACCACCAGCAGCAGCATCGCAGGCGCGGCGTATTGCAGCACCGTCGCCGTCCCGGCATTGGAGAGCTCGATCGTCGCAAAATAGGCATATTGGCACATGGCCATGCCGAAGATCGCGTAAAGCAGCAGCTGCAGCGCATCCCGGCCTGACTTCCACGGGCCCAGCAGCTGCTTTGGGCTGCGGATCAAATGCCAGCCCAGCAGAAGCGCCCCGGCCAGCGTCATCCGCCAGGGCACGAGAAAATTCGAAGTCACATGCTCCGTCCGGAACAAATACTGGGCGCACGCGCCGCACAGCCCCCAAAAGCAGCCGCCCAGCAGCGTCAGCACGACGCCGGTCATGGTCTGTTTGCGTTTCATCTCTCAAAATCCCGCCTTTCCGACTTTCTATGATACCAGAGCTGGGCGGGAAAAGCAATCTGAAAACCGGCTCAAAATTTTTCGGGAACGCTGGACAAGCCGCCCTCCAGCCTGCTATAATAGACCCATCCAAATTTCCGGCCAAGGAGGGCTCCCTACATGAAATGTCCGTATTGCGGCGACCAGGACAGTAAGGTCATCGACTCCCGTCATTCCGAGGACGGCGCCAGCATCCGCAGAAGGCGCGAATGCCTGGCCTGCCAGAAACGCTTCACGACCTATGAGACGGTGGAGAGCCTGCCGATCATCGTCGTCAAAAAAGACGGCAGCCGGCAATCCTTCGACCGGACAAAGATCCTCAACGGCATGGTCCGCGCCTGTGAAAAGCGCCCGGTCTCCATGGCGGAGATGGAAGCCGCTGTCACGGACATTGAGCAGGTCATGCAGAATTCCCTGGAGCGGGAGATCAGCTCCTCTGAGATCGGTGAGCTGGTCATGGAGCGGCTGAAGCCCCTCGACGAGGTCGCCTACGTCCGCTTCGCCTCCGTTTACCGGCAGTTTAAGGACATCAACAGCTTTATGCAGGAGCTGAATAAAATTCTGGAAGAACGCTGAAGCTTTTCTGACAAGTACAAAACCTCCGTACGGGATGCCCGTACGGAGGTTTTTTCGTGTTTCATGCAAGGGCTCGCGTCAAGTGCGCACCGGTCAGCCGTCGTAGTGGTTGCCGATGTCGTCGCCCAGATCGCAGGTGTAGATCAGCGCGACCGAATCGCCGGGCGAGAGCTTATAGACGCCGACGCCGACGCTGGGGAACGAACCGTTAACGGCAAATTCCCAGCCAGAGAGCTTTCCGCAGTCGAATTCATAGATATTGCACAGCCCTGCCAGGTACGCCGAGGAGCCGCTGCCCTCAAAGTCATAGTGCATTTTGCGGCTCTGCAGCTCCCGCTTGAGCATGGTGAAGACGGTATCGCCCTCTTCGTACTGCACTTCCGTCTTGGCGAGCAGGATGCCGTCCGCCGGGATCAGCCCTTCCTTGCCCCGCTCCAGCTTATCCATATTATCCAGAATCGTCGAGCAGTCAATGCTGATGGTACACGTCTGCGCCTGCGGCTCCTCGGCCGCGGGCTGCTGGGTATTGCCAGCAGGCTCTGTCTGCACAGGCTTCACGGTATCGGTGCTTGCCGGCTGCTGGGCGGTATCGCCGCTGCCGTCGGCATCGTCGTCCGATGCGCCGTCCACATGCTCTGCGTCCTGGGCATCGTCCGCTGCGTCGGCCTGCGCTGTATCCTTATCCTTTTGCGTTTCCGGCGCCTGCTGGGTCTGGGCATCCTCCGGCTCCGCTGCCGGGCTGCCTGCGGTATCACCGCAGGCAGTCAGGAAGCAGCTCAGAGCCAGCAGCAGCGCCAAAAGCAGTGCCGTCCATTTAACATGCTTCATTTGTTTCATCTTCTATCCTTTATGGTTCTGTTTGCTTATTTGAAATAGATGCTGAGAATTTCCTCCTCCCAGGCATCGCCAAGGCTCCGGTCAAAGCGCATCAGCACGCTGGCCACTTGTGCGCGGGTCGCGCTGCCCTTGGGATCCAGCTTGCCGCCGCTGCCGACCAGCAGGCCCTCTGCCGTGGCCCAAGCGAGCGCTTCCTTACTCCAGGAAGAGATCTGGCTGTAATCGCTCCAGCCCTGCAGGTTCTCCGACGCGGAGACATCCCCGCCCAGCACCAGCTCCTGATAGCGGTAGAGATAGCACGCCAGCTGCTCCCGGGTGACCTTTTCCTCCGGGCAGAATTTGCCGCCGCCCATACCGGCTGCAACCTCCAGCTCCGTCGCCCAAGCGATGGGCTCAGCGTAGTACATCTTGGCGTTGACATCCGAATAATACGCCGTGACATCCTGCTGTGCCGCCGGACGGCCCGTCATTCTCCACAGAATCGTCACGAGCATACCGCGGGTCAGCGGGACATTGGGGCCAAAGGTCGTCTCCGTTGTGCCGACCAACAGGCCTGCCTGGTTCGTATAACGAACCGCCTCAAAATACCAGGTGTTGAAGGCCACGTCCGTGAAGGGGAATTCGCCGTAGCCGTTGGTCATATCGTAAATGCCGCTCATCCCGTCGGCGCAGCGCAGCAGGGAGGCCAGCGCCAGCTGGGCCTGCATCGTCGCCAGGGTATTGGCGCCCTTCCCGGCCTCGTGGCTGAAGCTGCCGTCCGCATTGCGGAAGCGCAGCATGGCGTCCAGCACCGAGTTTTCACCCTTAACAAAGCGGGCGTCGTCCAGGCCGATGCCCAGCTGGCACATTGCCAGCAGCACCATAGCGCTGCTCTCGCAGTTGGCCGTGCCGTAGCTCTTAAAGCCGCCGTCGCTCTGCTGCAGAGCAGACAGGCAGTCAATGCCCTTGTTCACTGCCGGACGGACCGCCGGGTCCCCAGCGTAGGCCGCCAGTGCCTGCAGGCAGATGGCCGTCACATCGACATCAGCCGCCGCGGCGCTCTCGCCCCGCAGGTCCCAGCCGCCGTCCTTGCGCTGGGCATCCAGGATGTACTGCACATAGGCTTCCCGCTGGCTGCTCTGGAACGTGTCGCCAGCGCAGTCCAGGGCCAGCAGCGCATATGCCGCGCCGGTCACGCCCTGCTTCGTGGTCTTATCATAATCCTCCAGCCATTTGAGCAGATCATAGCCTGCAAAGTTGGCCGGGTCCTCGCCGACGGCCGCCAGCGCCAGAATGCTGCGGGAGTAGGCCGTGTACTGGCTGGCCGAGAGCTGGCCATTGCTGCTGACCAGAACATCGTAGAGCCCTTCCAGATAATCCGCAAGATATGCCTCCGGCACCGGAACGCCCGCGCCGTACAGGCCAATGATATCCCAAGCGCTGATATCCTCGCCCTGCTTGGCCAGGCTAATGGCTGCAGTGCCCTGCAGCGCTGTCATCGCGCTGTTGCGCCAATCCTTCGTCCAGGTCGCCTTGACCCGGGCCGTGGTGACCGGCGGCACCAAAACCGTCCCTGTCGCGTTGGCGGAGATCACATACAGGCCAGGTGCGTTGAGCTTCATCGTGACCTTACCGTTTTCATCCGTCACATAGTCCGTCTCTTCTCCGTCGATGGTGATCGCCGCGTTGGCGATGGGCGTGCTGATCGTCTCCCAGTTTTCACCGTAACCGAGCTTGGAAAGTGTCAGCGTAACAGTATCACCGGCTGTGACCGAGATATGCCGTTCATTGAAATAAGAAAATGCATCAGTATAGCCCGTCTTATCCTGGTAGAC
>CAUBQU010000040.1 GCA_958438185.1 uncultured Oscillospiraceae bacterium | reverse complement strand
CCCCGGGGCCGGTCCAACTGCATCGACCTGGGCTATTGCATCCGGCAGCAGCGCAAGATCCCCGATGGTGAGCGCTACGAGATTTGCCGCAGCGTCCACGCGGAGGCCAACGCCATCATCTCTGCCGCCCGGCGCGACTGCATCGGCGGGACGATGTACCTCGTGGGGAAGGACGCTGGGAGCGGCCAGATCAGCGAGAATAAGCCGCCCTGTCCTCTGTGCCGGAAGATGTTGATCAACGCTGGGCTCTCCCAGCTGGTCGTCCGCGGCAGCGATGGGAAATATGAGATCTACAACGTCCAGGACTGGGTCTTCGACGACGACTCCTTAGATCTGGAGCCGTAAACCAGCGGCCTGATAACAGGCAGCAGCCGGAAAAGACGCCCCAAGCGGGCCCCTAGATAGGGGACTGCTTGGGGCGTTTCTATGCAGGAAAACGTATTATCTCGCCTGGAGCCACAGGTGGCAAAGCGGGCGATCTGAAAAGCCACGGCGCTGGGCACCCAAAAGGCTCCCTTGTGTAAGGGTGAGACTTCAAGAGCGCGTAGCGCGATTGGCTAATAAGCGAGAGTCAAAATCTCTGATTTTGCTCCTCGAGCTTATACAACGTAGTCGAACCCCATGCAGCGCAAAGGGAGCCGTCAGCGAAGCTGACTGAGGGATTGATGCACTGCAAAAGCAAATTTGCAAAGCAGTATTCGACTACTCCAGGCTTTAAAAGAAAACTTGTAAGTCTTTATAGGCTAATTTCTACCAGACAGTTTAGCCGCCGCCCTCCGGGGGCCCGATTCTTTCTTCACCAGCGAAGAAAGAATCGGGGAAGAAAGACGCCGTTTAGGGCGGGGGGCGGCCGGCCGCAAGTGTCCGGCCCTAGCATTTGCTTCGCAAATGCCTTTTTGATTGAACGCGAAAGGGGCTCCAAGACCGCCCCTTTCACACTATCCCTGCCAGGAGCTTGCTCCAACTGCGTCTGTGATTGACGCCGCACACTGTCCCAGCTGCCAGACAGTTTTGTAACTGCATCCGTGCCTTGTAGGCTGGTGAGCAGACCGCTTGCCGCTTCGCTGTAGCTTACGGAGTGCGGAGGTGACTTGGGGGTTTTTGTTTTTGGGCAGAGCCTAGCGTTGGATGCGGCCGGAGGTGTCGCCTTGGGACAGGCGTTCGACTTCTGGGATGCTGACGCGGTTGAAATCGCCGGGGATGCTCTGCTTGAGGGCAGAGGCTGCGGCGGCAAATTCGATGGCTGCTGGGGCGTCGTCGCCTCGGAGCAGGGCGTAGATGAGCCCGGCTGCAAACGAGTCGCCGCCGCCGACCCGGTCCACCAGCTGCAGGCGGTACGTTCGGGAGAAATGGCTCTGGCCGCCGGTGTAGAGCAGGCCACCCCAGTCGTTTTCGCTGGCGGAGCGGGAGCGGCGCAGCGTGATGGCCACCTGGGAAAAGCCGAAGCAGTCCGTCAGCTCCCGGGCGACGGCGGTATACTGCCGGGGGTCCAGCTCGCCCCGGGTCAGATCGCTGCCGGGGGCGGCGATGCCGAAGACATCCCGGGCGTCGGCCTCGTTGCAGATGCACACATCTGCCAGCTGGCAAAGCTCCCCCAAGACCCGGTTCGCCTGAGCGCGGCTCCAGAGCTTCTCCCGGTAATTGAGATCGCAGGAGACGCGCACGCCCTGGGCCTTTGCCGCCTGGCACGCTGCCCGGCAGGCCTCTGCCACCGGCGCGCCCAGTGCCGGGGTAATGCCGGTGAAGTGGAACCAGCTGGCGCCCTGCAGCAGCCGGGGCCAGTCAAATTCCTCCGGCTGCGCCTGGCTCATGGCCGAGCCCGCCCGGTCATACAGGCAGACCGACGCCCGCTGGGACGCGCCCTTTTCGAGAAAATACAGCCCCATCCGCGCACCGCCCCGGACGATGCCGCCGGTCTCGACGCCCAGGGCCCGCAGGCTGTTCACCGCCGCCTGGCCCAGAGCATTGTGGGGCAGCTTTGTGATAAACGCGCTTTGCAGCCCAAAATTTGCCAGCGAGACAGCGACATTGGCCTCGCCGCCGCCGAATGTCGCCTCCAGCCGGGGCGACTGGAGCAGCCGCTCATAGCCTGGCGCGCTCAGGCGCAGCAGGATCTCCCCGAAGGTCACGACCCGGGGCGGGTCCTGCGGCGTTCGTTTCATATTGATCTCCCTATCCTTATCCATTTGATACCTCCTCGGCAATGGCCCTGGCCTGGCGGCAGAGCCGGATGACCTCCGCCCAATCGCCCCGGGCCAGCACATCCGCCGGGGCCAGGAACGAGCCGCCGCAGGCCAGGACGGCGGGGCAGCACAGATAGGCCGCCAAATTCTCCAGCGTGACGCCGCCGGTGGGCAGCAGCCGCAGCCCGGGGAACGGCCCGTGGAGCGCCCGGATCGCCGCCGGGCCGCCGGACTGGGCCGCAGGGAAGAATTTCACGACCCCCAGGCCCATCCGCTGGGCTGCCTGCAGCTCCGTCGCTGTCACCGCGCCGGGATAAACGGCCAGACCCGCCGTCTGGGCTGCCCGGACGATGGCCTCATCCAGCCCGGGAGAGACGATAAACTGGGCCCCGGCCCCGGCGGCCTCCCGCACCTGGGTCGCCGTCACGACGGTCCCGGCGCCGACAAGGAGACCGGGCTCCGTCCGCCGCAGCCGGGCGATGGCCGCCAGCGCGGCGGGGGTGCGCAGCGTGATCTCCGCCACGGGGACGCCGCCCTGCACCAGGGCCCGGGCCAGGGGCGCGGCCAGCGCTGCATCCTCCAGCTGCAGGACCGGCAGGATACGGGTACGGGCCAGGGCCGCATCAGAAAAAACCTGCATTGCGCCGCCCCCTTTCAGACGCCCGCGTAGGCGGCAAAGCCGCCGTCCACCGGCAGGACGACGCCGGTGACGAAGGCGGACGCCTGCGGGTCGGTCAAAAACAGCAGCGCGCCGTCCAGGTCCTCGCTCGTTCCGAAGCGGCCCAGGGGCGTGGCATCGAGAATTTTCCGGCTCCGGGCCGTGGGCGTGCCGTCATCCTGCCAAAGCAGGGCCTTGTTCTGCGCCGTCGAGAAAAAGCCCGGGGCCAGGGCGTTGACCCGGACGCCTGCTTTGGAAAAATGCACCGCCAGCCACTGGGTGAAATTCGAGACGGCGGCCTTGGCCCCGGAGTAGGCGGGGATCTTCGTCAGGGGCCGGTAGGCGTTCATGGAGGAGATATTGACGATGCTGCATCCCGCCCGGCCCAGCATCTGCCGCCCGAAGGCCTGGCAGGGCAGCAGCGTCCCCAAGAAGTTCAGGTGAAACACAAAGCTGACCCCGGCGGCGTCCAGGTCAAAAAAGCTCGGCCCGTCCCCGGCGGGCGCATTGGGCAGGGCGTATTCTGACGCCGTCGTCGCTTTGGGGTGGTTCCCGCCGGCGGCGTTGATGAGGATATCGCAGGGCCCCAGCCGCTGCGCAACAGCTTCCGCCGTCTCCGCCACCTGGGGCTGATCGAGGACATTGCAGCCGAAGGCTGCCGCTGGGCAGCCTGCTGCCCGGAGCTCTGCCGCAACGGCCTCCGCCTTCTCCCGGTGCAGGTCCACCAGGGCGACCCGGGCTCCCGCGCGGGCCAGGCAGCGGGCAAAGCCGCTGCCCAAAACGCCGCCTGCGCCGGTCACGACGGCGACGCGCCCGGCCAGTGCCGGGGCTTTTTCTTGGTTTTCCATGGTTCAACGCTCCTTCGCTATGATAAAAATTTCAATTCTGCGCCGCAGACCGGCCTGCTTTTTCGCACGCTTCAAACAGGCCCGTCAGATACGCCGCGCCCAGGGCCCGGTCGTAGAGGCCGTAGCCGGGGCGGCCGGTCTCCCCCCAGATCATCCGCCCGTGGTCGGGGCGGACGTAGCCGTCGAAGCCGCAGTCTGTCAGGGCTCGGACGATGGCGTAGAGGTCCAGGCTGCCGCAGGCTGAGGGGTGCGCCCGCTCCTCAAAATCCCCGCCGGGCAGCAGGCCGATATTGCGGATGTGCATAAACGCGATGCGCTTTGCGGCGGCGTAGTGCCGGACGAGGGCGGGAACATCGTTGCCCGGGCCCGCGCCCAGGCTGCCGGTGCACAGGCACAGGCAGTGGGCCGGGCTGTCAGACAAGTCTAAAATGCGGTCCAGCTGCGCGCGGCTCCCGGCGATGCGGGGCAGGCCGAAGACCGACGCCGGGGGATCGTCCGGGTGCAGCGCCATCCGGACGCCGCACTGCGCCGCCACCGGCATGACCCGGGCGCAGAAGCGGGCCAGGTTCTCCAAAAGCCCCTGGGGGCCGAGCTGCCGGTAGGCCGCCAGCAGCTCCCGCAACTCGGCGGGGGCGTAGCTCTCATCCCAGCCCGGCAAGTGCAGGTCTGTCCGGGTCGGGTCCATGGCCGCCAGGCGCTGCCAGTCGAGGGCCAGCGCCGTCGCGCCGTCGGACTGGGGCTTTGCAAGGTCCGTCCGCAGCCAGTCGAAGACGGGCATAAAGTTATAGGTAATGCACCGGACGCCCACAGCGGCGCAGCGGCGGATATTCTCGCAGTACGTCTCCAGCGGCGCGCCGGCATCCGGGCCGCCCAGCTTGATGTGCTCATGCACCGGCAGCGATTCGACGACATCAAACACCAGCCCATGGGCCTGGCACTGGGCCCGCAGCTGCTCCAGCCGCGCCATGGGCCACAGCTGCCCCGGCGGAACGTCATAGACCGCCGTCACGACGCTGTGCATGGCCGGGATCTGGGCAATATAAGCGAGCGGCACCGGGTCCTCCGGGCCAAACCAACGAAAAGACAGCTTCATTGCGCGCCTCCTTGCAAATCGTTCTGCCTCCCCGCTTCCGGCAGGCGGAAAAAGCGGCAGGCATTTTCATAGCAGACCGCCCGGACGATGCGCCCCAGCGCCGCCTCGTCCGGCGGGCACAGCCCAGCGGATACCCAGCGGCCCAGCAGACTGCACAGGACGCGGCGGAAATAATCATGCCGCACGAAGCTGGTGAAGCTGCGGGAGTCGGTTAGCATGCCGATGAAATGGGCCAGGAGCCCCTGCTGGGCCTGGCTTTCCAGCTGCGCGGCGATCCCGGCGGCGTGATCGTGGAACCACCAGGCGCTGCCGTGCTGCAGCCAGCCCGGCTCCGGCTGGGGGAAGGACGCCAGGAGGGTGTCCAGATATGCATTGTCCCCGGCGTTCAGGCTGTAGACGATCATCCGGGGCAGGGCGCGGCGGCGCTGGAGCGTATCCAGCAGCGGCGCGAGGGACGCGCAGCCGGCGGGGCCGATGCAGTCAAAGCCCGTATCCGGCCCCAGCGCCTGTGCCTGGACGGTATTGACATTGCGCAGGCAGCCCAGATGCAGCTGCATGGCCCAGCCCCGCTGCTGATAGGCCGCGGCGCAGAACAGCAAAAGATGCGTCTGCAGCCGGGCCGCCTGCCGGGGCGTTAGCGTCCGGCCCGCCAGTGCGCGGTGGTAGAGGGCCGCGGCCTGGCGCGCATCGCACGGGGCAAAGGTAAGGCGGGAAAGGGCGTGGTCACTGGCGCGGCACCCGGCGGCGGCAAAGGCGTCCATCCGCCGCAGCAGCGCCTGCTGGATGCCCGCCAGTGTATCCGTCCCGCAGCCTGCGGCCTCTGCCAGGCGGGCAAGGTAGCGCGGCCAGTCAGGCTTTGTGCAGTCCAGCGCCCGGTCGGGGCGGAACGTCGGGCTGAGGATCAGGTTCAGGGCCGGGTCGCGCTGCCAGGCCAGGTGATAGCGCAGGTCGTCCGCCGGGTCGTCCGTCGTGGCAAGATAGCGGACGCGGCTGCGGGCCAGCAACCCCTGCACGCCGAAGTCCGGGCGGTGCAGACGCCGGGCCGCCCGGGCCCAGACCTGCCGAGCCGTTTGCTCGTTCAGAACGCCGGTGTAGCCAAAATAGTGCCGCAGCTCCATGTGGCACCAGGTCGCCACTGGGCTCCCCGCCGCCTGGGGCAGGGCGCGGGCAAAGGCCAGGAATTTCTCCCAGTCCGGCCCGTCGCCGGTGATGAGCGTCTCCCGGGCCCCAGCCAGGCGCAGGATGCGCCATTTATAATGATCGTGCGCCAGCCAGAGGGCAGTGAGATTTTCAAAGTGCCGGTCCTCGCAGATGTCCCGGGCGTCCACATGGCTGTGATAATCGACGATGGGCAGCGATGCGGCATAGCGGGTATAGAGCCGCCGGGCCAGCGGCGTATCGAGCAGCAGCGTCTCGGGGGAAAAAGCGTCCAAGCGTCTCGCCTCCTTCGGAATTTTTATTAGTATGCGCCTGCCGCCCGCGGGCTATGCCTGTTTGCGGCGCGGGCTGAAAAATTCTTCCCCGGCGTGCAAATTCTCCCGTCGGGCGGGCATACTGAGAGAGGAAAGGACGGTTTTTATGGAAAAAACAGCGCAGCCCCGGCCGTTTGGCCTGCGGGATAAGATCGGCTACCTCTTCGGTGACTTCGGCAACGACTTCACCTTTATCCTCTCGACGGTCATCCTCTCAAAATTCTATACCGATGTCATGGGCGTCTCCGCCGGGGTCGTCGGGACGGTCATGATGCTGGCTCGGGCCGTGGATGCGGTGACGGACCTGAGCATGGGCCGCCTCTGCGACCGCAGCCGCCCCACCCCGGCGGGGAAATTCAAGCCCTGGCTGCTGCGGCTGTGCGTCCCGGTGGCGGCGGCATCGTTTTTGCTCTACCAGAGCGGCTTTGCCGGGCGGCCCATGGGCTTTAAGATCGCATACCTGGCTGTGACGTATATCCTCTGGGGCTCGTTTTGCTATACGGGCATCAATATTCCCTATGGCTCCATGGCCTCGGCCATCTCCCCGGAACCGGCGGACCGGCAGTCACTGTCCACATTCCGGACCATGGGCGGGATGCTGGCGGGGCTTATCATCGGGATGCTGGTGCCGCTGCTGTGTTACCAGGCTGAGACGCTGCCCGGCGGTGGGGTCAAGCAGGTCCTCGTGGGTGGCAGGGTGACGCTGGCGGCGGGGGTCTGCTCCGTGCTGGCCATCGTCTGCTATCTGCTGTGCTACGCCCTGGTCACGGAGCGGGTCCGGCCGAAGGAGGCGCGGCGGCGTCTGCCTTTCGGCGCCCTCTGGCGTTCGGCGCTGGAGAACCGGCCGCTGCTGGCGATCATCGCCGCCTCGACGCTTATGCTCCTGGCCCAGCTGACGATGCAGAATATGAGCTCCTATATCTATCCCGATTACTACGGCAGCGCCGCCGCCCAATCGGCCTCGACGGCCCTGATGCTCGTGGGCATGGCCCTGGCTGCCCTCACGGCTAAGCCCCTGGCCCAGCGCTTCGGCAAGGCGGAAATCTCCGCTGCCGGGGGCTTTTTTGCCGCCGCCGTGTGCCTGGGGACGTTTTTCCTGCGGCCCGGCAGCGTCTGGGTCTACTGCGTGCTGCAGATGCTCTGCTGGCTGGGGCTGGGGCTGTTTTCCATGGTCAACTGGGCGCTCATCACCGATGTCATCGACTATGCGGAGCTGAAAAACGGCGTCCGGGAGGACGGGACGGTCTACGCCCTCTACTCCTTCGCCCGGAAGGTCGGCCAGTCCCTGGCCGCCGGGCTCTCCGGCTGGCTGCTGCAGCGCATCGGCTACAGCACCGCCGCTGCCCAGGCCGGGCAGCCGCAGCCGTCCCAGGTCCTGGCGGGCATGTTCAATATCTCGACGCTGGTGCCGTTTTTCGGCTTTCTCGCTCTCTCGCTCGTCCTGACGTTCTGGTATCCGCTGCGCAAGGCGCAGGTGGAGGCCAATGTCGCTGCCCTGCGGGAAAAGCATGGCGACGCCTAAGGCGCGCCGATCGTATTTCTACTTTTAAGGAGGAATCCCCCGTGCGTAAGATCATTCCCTTGCAAAAAGGCTGGGCCTTTACCCGGCAGGCGGACGTGCCGCCGACGCAGATGCCCCAGACCTGGCCCTTGGTCGATCTGCCCCACACCTGGAACGCCCTGGATGGCCAGGACGGCGGCAACGACTACGACCGGGGCACCGGCTACTACGCCAAGACCTTCCCCCGCGCAAGCCTGCCGGACGGCAGCCGCTGCTATCTGGAGCTGCAGGGGGCCAACGCCACGGCGACGGTCTATCTGAACGGCCGGTGCCTGGGCTGCCATCACGGCGGCTACAGCACCTGGCGCATCGAGCTGACGCCCGCCCTGGCGGAGGAAAATCTTCTGGTTATCGCCGTCGACAACAGTGACAGCGATGCCGTCTACCCTCAGATGGCGGATTTCACGTTCTACGGCGGGCTATACCGGGCGGTCCGGCTGATCTGCGTCCACCCGGTCCACTTCACCCTGGACGATCACGGCGGCCCCGGCCTGGTCATCACGCCGGAGGTGCATGGCAATACTGCCCGCGTCCATCTGGAGGCCGCCATCACCGGCAAGCACGACGGGTGCGAGGTCACGTTCCGGCTCTATGACGCTGCCGGGGCCGTCGTGGCAGAGCAGACCGGCAGCGCGTGCACCGCGACGCTGACGCTGGACCCGGTGCATCTGTGGCAGGGCAAAGCAGACCCCTATTGCTACTGGGCCGAGGCCACGCTGCGCTGCGGCGGCAAGTGCCTGGACCAGGTCGGCCTGCCCTTTGGCTGCCGAACCATCGCCGTCGACCCGGAGCGGGGGTTTTTGCTCAACGGCAAGCCCTATCCCCTGCGGGGCGTCTCCCGCCACCAGGACCGCTGGGGCCGGGGCAACGCCCTGTTGCCGGAGCACCACCGGCAGGATATGGACCTTATCTGTGAGCTGGGCGCGACGAGCGTCCGCCTGGCCCATTACCAGCACGACCAGTATTTCTACGACCTGTGCGACCGGCGCGGTCTGGTTGTCTGGGCGGAGATCCCCTATATCTCCCGCCACAGCCCGGCGGCCCGGGAGAACGCTGCCCAGCAGCTGCGGGAGCTGATCACCCAGAGCCGTCATCACCCGTCCATCGCTGTCTGGGGC
>CAUBQU010000039.1 GCA_958438185.1 uncultured Oscillospiraceae bacterium | reverse complement strand
AATCCTGTATTGCTGGCGCTGGCCATTATTTTGACCTCCTGCATTATCAAAACGCCGCTGACGGCGGTGGCCTCGCTGCTCGACCGCATTCAGGCGGCTCTTGGGCTGAGCAGCAGCGCGGCGGGCCTGCTGAACAGCCTACCGCTGCTGGCGTTTGCCATTGTTTCGCTCTTTATCAGCCAGCTGGCCCAGCGCTGCGGCGCGGGCCGGGTCTGCTTTGCCGGGATGGCGTGCTCTGCCGTGGGCATTTTGTGCTGCGCCGCCTTGGGGAAGGCGGGGCTGTACGGCGGCATGACCTTAATTGGCATCAGCATCGCGGTGGGCAGCGTTTTGCTCCCGGCGGTCATCAAGGCGTATTTCCCGACGAAGATCGGCCCCATGACCAGCACATTTGCCACGGCCATGTCCGTCATGCCGGGGATCGCCGGTGGTGTCAGCGTGCCGCTGGCCAAGGCGGTCAGCTGGAATTTCTCCTTGGGCATCTGGGCTGTGGTCGCGCTGATCGCGATGCTGCTGTGGCTGCCCAATCTCCGCTGCAGCATCGCGGCGGAGCAGCAGACCACCGGCAGCGCGGTGCGGCGCAGCGGCATCAGCTGGTGGATCACCTTGCATTGCGGCATTTCCGCGCTGCTGTTTTACAGCCTGCTCTCCTGGATGGCGACGATTGTCCAGTCTAAAGGGTTCGACGCCCAGACGGCGGGCTTTTACAGCTCCCTGTTTGTGCTCATCGGCATCCCGGGCAGCTTCCTGATTCCCATCCTGGCCAACCGGATGCGGCGGCAGTCGGCGCTGGGGATCTGCGTTGGCGCGCTGTATTTCAGCGGCATTCTGCTGCTGATTTTGGCTAGATCGTCGGCCAGTGTCCTCTGCGCGATGCTCCTGTGCGGCGTGGGGACGAGTATGGTGTTCAGCTTCGGCATCGCGTCGTTCTCCATCCACACGGAAAATGCCGCCGACGCGGCGGCCCTGTCCGGTATGGCCCAGAGCTTGGGCTATTTCCTGGGGGCGGTCGGGCCCTTTGCGCTGGGGAAGGTCTTCTCCATGGCGGGCAATTGGACGGTCCCCCTGGCGATGCTGCTGGCCTTTGCCGCGATCGAAGTCCTGGCGGGCTATATGGCAGGCCGCCCCCTTGTGATCCCGGCGGCGACGGCCCCGGCAGAGAAACTGTGATCACAATAAAAACCCCGGCGCAGCGCACTTAAAATAGTGTGCTGCGCCGGGATTTGTTATGCTTCCGGGGCGGTCAGCAGGGAGGAAAATGCTTGCTGAAGCGTTTTCAGGTCCTGTGGCGTATAGTAGAAATGGCCGGAATCTGGCAGGGTCCTGGTCTCCAGGTGCGGGCATTGCGCCAGGCACTGGGTGGAGGCCAGCGAGACCATTTCGTCGTGCTGGGAGAGATACGCCAGCCCCGGCGACGTGACCTGGGGGAGCATCTGCCGCGTCGCACGGATCTCGGCGAACAGCGCCAGATACCGGGGGACCCAGCCGATGTAATGCAGCGGGTTTGGATCGGGCCCGATGCTGTAGCCCGCCAGGGCGGCTTGTGTCCGGGCGTCATCTGGGGCGATCTTGCCGCGGTAAATGCGGGTGACCGTCTGCAAGAGCCGGGGCTTTAGCTGCAGGCGCAGCGGCACATTGAGCAGAAACAGCCCCGCCACCGGGGCCTGTGCGGCCTCCTGCAGCGCAAAGAGCGTCCCCATCGAGTGGGCGGCGAGATAAACGCGCCGGTGGGTGGCGCGCAGGCGGGCCAGCGCCTGGTGGACCTGCTGCTTCCAGTCTGCCATCCGGGCGGCGGAAAAATCCCGGACACTGCCGCCGTGCCCGGCCAGCAGCAGCGCTTCCAAGGACCAGTTTTCCAGAATGCAGGGCAGCAGCGGGGCAAAATGGTCCGGCGTGCCCAGGATCCCGTGGATCAGCAAAACGGCGGCATCCGCGCCGGGGACAATGCGGCAGAGCGGCGCGTGGGGCATAAGGCGGACCTCCTCTCGGCGGCTTGTGGCGTGTGTTAAGCTCAGTTTAGCAGAAACGGACGAAAAAAGCCACTGCAATTCGAAAAAAACGCCAGCGCAGCCGGGGTTTGGCGGCGCTGGCGTTGAAATTGGCCCGCTGGGGCGCTGGGACGGCGGTTACCGGCGGCCAGTGTCCGCTGTCTCATCGAAGCGGACGCAGGAGGACGGCCCTTGGCCTTGCCCCGAGGGGAAGAAGGCCTCTGTGGGGAAGTCGATCTTGCCGAAGAGCTCACAGGGGTCTTCGACGCAGCCGGGCTCGTCGCAGCAGGCCTTCTGCGGGATGCAGTAGCTAAGCTCCGGTAGCTGCAGCTGGGCGTCTCGCTCCAGGCGGATTGTGGAAAACTGCCCGATGGTCACCATCAGCCGCTTGCTCTCGCCGGTAAAGACCAGCTCAGAGTCAAAGCAGCTGGCGATGCAGCCGGGGATGTCGCCGGTCGAGGGCTCGCAGCGGCAGCAGTCGCAGAGCTCTACGACCTTGGCCGAGAGGACCATTGGGTCCAGCACTTCCACGACGGCCTGCGGCACGTCCTCGGACAGGAGCGTCTCTTTATCCAATTCGCACAGCCGGGTCTGGCTCGTAAATACCTTGGCACAGCCGGTGCCGCCGTAGAGAATGACCCGCTTGCTGAAGACGGCCAGACCACACAGCGTCTCCGGCCGCGTCCCGCAGAGCATGGCGTCACTGAGGACCCGGTAGAAGAAGGTGAGGTCCAGGCTGTAGCAGCCGCGCTTGTAGGGCGCGGGCTCCACGTCGATGTAAACATGCAGCAGCTCCACGCTGCGGACCTTGACGCCGGTGCAGCGCTCCAGCGCCTGCTGGGAGGATTTTGTCAGATAGACCCGCAGATCTTCGATGCAGTCTTTGTCCAGACAGCTGTCCATGATCCGCTTGGTATGAATACACGCAGTTTCTTTGCCAGGGCATGGAGTGCAGCCGGCTTGCGCAGAATTCTTCTCAACCATTTGTTGGCCTCCTTAATTTTCTTAAAGCTTAAGCCGCTTTCACCCTATTTTATGCCGCAGAGCGGGGAATGTGAAACGTCCCGCAGTGGACAAACGGGGAAATCTGTGGTAGAATTTCCGCAAGACTATCTGATAGATTGCGGGGTACGGCTGTGAAAGTAGATGTAATGGGCGTGCAGTTTGATAATGTGACGATGCAGCAGGCGCTGGAGGCAGCGCAGGCGCTCCTGGAGCGCCCCGGGGCAGATTACTGCGTGACGCCCAATGCGGAGATCGTCTATGAGGCGATGCATGACGCGGCCTTCGCCCAGCTCATCAATGGGGCGGCGCTGGTCCTGCCGGATGGCGCGGGCGTCGTCAAGGCGGCCAGAATTTTGGGCACGCCCCTGCAGCAGAAGGTCGCGGGCATTGATTTTGCAGCGGCGCTGTTGGAGCTCCTCGCGGCCCAGGGCAAGCGGCTGTATCTGCTGGGCAGTAAGCCCGGCGTGGCGGAGCAAGCGGCGCGTAAGATGCAGGCGGCGCACCCGCAGCTGCAGATCTGCGGCACGGCGGACGGCTATTTTAAGCCGGAGGAGGAAGACGCCGTCGTGGAAAAGATTAACGCGGCAGGGGCGGATGTGCTGTTTGTCTGCCTGGGCGCGCCGAAGCAGGAACGCTTTATGCAGCGCCACCAGGCGCAGCTGCAGGTTTCGTTTATGATCGGCCTGGGTGGCAGTCTGGATGGCTTTGCCGGAAACGTCCGCCGGGCGCCGGACTGGATGATCCGGCTGCAGCTGGAGTGGCTCTACCGGCTCTGTAAGGAACCGAAGCGGCTGGGGCGGATGATGCGCCTGCCGAAGTTTTTGCTGGCGGTGTACCGCCGCCGTTTGTCTGGAGGCAGCCATGGGTAAACTGATCGTATTTGAGGGGACGGACGGCTCTGGAAAATCTACCCAGTTCTCCCTTTTGACCAAGCGCCTGGAGGCGCAGGGGCAGCCGTTTTTCCGGCTAGTCTTTCCCCAGTACCAGGAGGAATCCTCGGCGCTGATCCGGATGTACCTGGCCGGAGAATTTGGCGACCGGCCCGGCGATGTCAACGCTTACGCCGCCTCGACATTTTACGCGGTGGACCGCTTCGCATCCTACCGCAAGGTCTGGAAGCCAATCTACGAAGCGGGGACGCCAATCCTATCCGACCGGTATACGACGTCCAACGCCGTGCACCAGGGCGCGAAGCTGGAGCCCCCGGCGCGGGAGGCGTTTTTCCAGTGGCTCTATGAGATGGAATATGACCGGATGGAGCTGCCCCGGCCGGACCTGGTGATCTACCTGGATATGCCCACGGAGGTGACGCGTCAGCTGATGCGCAAGCGGGAGCGGGAGACAAGCACCACGGCGGATATCCATGAAAAGGACTTGGCCTATCTGGCCCTTTGCCGCCAGACGGGGCTGGAGGCCGCTAGCTACTATGGCTGGCGGGTCATCTCCTGCGCCCGGGACGGCGCGCCCCGCCCGATTGAAGAAATTCACGAGGAAATTTTTGCATTGGTACAGAACTGTTTGGAGGCATAGCATGGTCGCAATCTTATTAGGAGATGGGTTTGAGGAAATGGAGGCCCTGTGCCCCTGTGACTGCCTGCGCCGGGCTGGCGTGGAGGTCAAGCTGGCGTCCGTCGGCGCGGCGCTGCAGGTGACTGGCGCCCATGGCATCACCGTCACGGCGGACTGCCTGGTGGAGGCGCTGCCGGAGCAGCTGGAGCTGCTGATCCTGCCTGGCGGGATGGGCGGCGTGGCGGCGATCTCCGAAAGCCCCGCGGCGCTGGCCTGCATTGACCGGCAGCACCGGGCGGGGGATTGGCTTGCCGCCATCTGTGCCGCGCCGACGGTCCTGGCGGCCCGGCATGTGACAGATGGCCGCCGGGCGACTTGTTACCCGGGGATGGAACCTGAGATGGGCGATGCCCGGATGGACCCGGACGCGCCGGTCGTGCGCGACGGCAAGCTCATCACCTCGACCGCCGCGGGGACGGCAATGGAATTTTCACTGGCGCTTGTAGAAGCGCTGCGCGGCCCGCAGGCCGCGGACGCGCTGCGGGAGAGCCTGGTCTACCGGCGCCGCGGCGAGCAAAAGGAGTGACAGCATGGCAGACGAAAAGCAGCGCGACGAACAGCAGAGCAGCCAGCAAGAGGTTCAGATGGACCAGCAGGAGCTGGATGCGTTGGTGGACGCCTATGCGCAAAAATACGGCAGCGATGTCGACCGGATGCTCCAGGACCTGCGCCAGGAGCTGGACAGCGACGAGCCGGACTACCCCCAGAGCACCCCGGAGACAGTCCAGCCCACGGAATTCCGCGACCAGGAATATCTGGATACCTTCGGCGATAATCTGCCCTCCGGCTTTGTCGCCGACGGCGCGGCGGACGAGACGCCTGATGATGACGCGATGGACGACATTCTCGAAGAGGAGGCTGAGGAGATGCAGATCCGGCGGCCTCGCCGCCGCGGAAAGCGTACCCGCAAGCCCAAAAAGCGCCGCAGCGCCGTGGTTGTGGCATTCAGCACGGTAATTTATATCGGGATGGTGGCGGCAGTCTCACTGCTGTTGGCCAAATTCGCGTGGCTCTGCGCCGACGATGTCCTGGCCCTGACAAAGCCGGACGAGGTGACGACGGTCACCATTGGGGAGAATGCGACGCTGGGGGAGATCGCCGACGCGCTGCACGACGCGGACCTCATCAATTATCCCTGGCTGTTTAAAATTTACGGAAACTATGCCCACGTGGCCGACCGAGTCAAGGCCGGGACCTATGAACTGAACCGCCTGTATGACTACCACGCTATCGTCAACAGCCTCAGCTCCGGCGAGGCGCGGGAGACGGTCAAGGTCACGCTCATCGAGGGCTACAGCTGTAAGCAGATCTTCCAGCTTTTGGCGGACGCGGGTGTCTGCTCCGTAGAGCAGCTGGAGCAGGCCGCAAGCAGCGGCGATTACTCCGAGTACTGGTTCGCATCCGACCTGCCGAAGGACGGTGCAAACCGGCTTGAGGGCTATCTCTACCCGGATACCTACGAATTCTATACCCAGGCCGACGCCCAGGTGGTCCTCCGGAAGATCCTGGATAACTTCGATGCGAAGATCGACGAGACCCTCCGGGCGCAGGTGGAGCAGTCCGGCCACAGTCTGCATGAGATCATCACCGTGGCGTCCCTCATTGAAGAAGAGGCGGCCTCGGAGGGCGAGCGGGCGGATATCGCCTCAGTCATCTATAACCGCCTAGCGAGCCAGGAGCTGCCGTACCTGCAGCTGGACTCGACGGTCTACTACGCAGCGGATCTGGTGGGCGAGAGCTTTGATACGAACCTCGACAATCCCTATAACACCTACCGCTACGAGGGCCTGCCTCCCGGCCCCATCGACAATCCGGGCATGAATTCCATCCGGGCTGCCTTGGCCCCCAATGAGACGGACTATTACTACTTCGCTTACGGCACCGACGGTGTCAGCCACTTCTACCGTGACTTTGACAGCTTCTCGGCCTTCCTGAACAGCGATGAATACGCGGGGTAAGGCATGAGAAGAAAACCGGAAATTCTGGCCCCGGCGGGGGATATGGAACGGCTGTATATGGCCGTCGACTATGGTGCGGACGCGGTCTATCTGGCGGGCACGAGCTTTGGTATGCGCTCCTTTGCGGGGAATTTCTCCCCGGAGGAGCTGCCCCAGGCCGTGGCTTACTGCCACGCCCACGGCGTGAAGGTCCATGTCACCGTCAATACCATGCCCCGCAACGCTGAGGCAGCCCGCCTGCCGGATTATCTCCGGCGGCTGGATGCGGTCGGCGTCGATGCCCTGATCCTGGCGGACCTTGGCGCGTTTATGCAGGCCGGGCGTTATGCGCCCCACTGCCAGCGCCATGTCTCGACCCAGTGCTCCATCGCCAATTACGAAGCGGCCCGGGCGTGGTATGACCTGGGTGCGCAGCGGGTCGTCCTGGCCAGGGAACTGAGCCTGGCGGAGATCCGCGAGATCCGGGCCAAAACACCGCCGGAGCTGGAGCTGGAGACCTTTGCCCACGGCGCGATGTGCGTCTCCTACTCCGGGCGCTGCCTGCTCTCCAATTATATGACAGGGCGGGATTCCAACCGGGGCGCCTGCGCCCAGCCCTGCCGCTATCAGTACGCCCTGATGGAGGAAAAGCGCCCCGGCGAATACTTTCCCATTGAAGAGGACGAAAAGGGGACCTATATTCTCAACAGCCGGGATATGTGCATGATCGACCATCTGGACGATGTGATGGATGCCGGGATCGACTGCATCAAGCTGGAGGGGCGGGCAAAATCTGCCTATTACGCCGCTCTGGTGACGGCGGCCTATCGCCATGTCCTCGACGACGTCGCCGCCGGCCGGCCCATCGACCAGCGCTGGCGCGACGAGGTGGAGAAGATCTCCCACCGGCACTATTCCACCGGCTTTTACTACGGCGCGCCGGGGCAGTACACGGAAAATTCCCGGTATATCCGGGAGTACCAGGTCTGCGCCATCGTGCTAGACTGCGATGCGGCAGGCTATGCGACCTGCTCGCTGCGCAATAAATTCACCGCTGGCGATACGCTGGAGCTTGTCGGCCCGGACCTGGCCGCGTTTTCCTTCCAGGCGCCGGAGATGACGGACGCTGACGGCGCGCCCCTGCTGCAGCCCCGGCATCCGCAGATGGTCTTCCAGATCCAGCTGCCCCGCCCCGTGCCGCCCCGTTCCATGCTGCGGCGCCAAGTGGACCTGTCGGCAAAATGATTTTTGACAAGTGCTAAGGCCCGGCCCCTGTTTGGGGCCGGGCTTGACTCTATTTGGCAAAATGGGTATAATATTCTTAATAATGGGGAAATAGCGAGTATTTCTGAAAAAATGTGAGGAAAACTATGGCAAAAAAGAAAACCTATGGCAATGAGAGCATTACCGCCCTGAAGGGGGCGGAGCGAGTACGGCGGCGGCCTGGCGTCATCTTCGGCTCCGATGGGCTCGACGGCTGCCAGCATGCTGTCTTTGAGATCCTCTCCAATGCCATCGACGAAGCGCGGGAGGGCTATGGCAATCTCATCGTCGTGACAAGATTTGAAGACCGCTCCATCGAGATCGAGGACTTTGGCCGGGGCTGCCCGGTGGACTGGAACGAGGCCGAGCAGCGCTACAACTGGGAGCTGGTCTTCTGCGAAATGTACGCCGGCGGCAAATACCAGAACGATGTGGGCGATAACTACGAATACTCCCTGGGCCTGAACGGCCTGGGCACCTGCGCGACCCAGTACAGCGCCGAGTATTTTGACGCGGTCATCCGCCGCGACGGCTTTAAATACACGCTTCATTTTGAAAAAGGCGAGCTGGTCGGCAAAATGAAAAAGGAACCGGCGGACCGGAAAAAGACCGGCTCCTGCTTCCACTGGCGGCCGGACCTGGAGGTCTTTTCCGATATCGCCATCCCCGTCGAGTACTACCGAGAGACGCTCAAGCGCCAGGCCATCGCCAACCAGGGCATCACGTTCCGCTTCCGCAACCAGACGGGCGGCAGCTTCGAGACGACGGACTATTACTACGAAAACGGCATCCAGGATTACCTCAACGAGCTCACCGAGGGCAAATCCTTCACGATGCCCCAGTACTGGCAGGCCGAGCGTAAGGGCCGCGACCGGGCGGATAAGCCGGAGTACAAGCTGCGCATCACAGCGGCGCTGTGCTTTTCCCGGACGGTCAGCCGGGTGGAGTATTACCACAACTCCTCATGGCTGGAATACGGCGGCGCGCCGGATAAGGCCGTCAAGAGCGCCTTTGTCTACGCCATTGACGCCTATCTCAAGCAGAATAACAAATACAACAAATCCGAAAGCAAGGTGACCTGGCCGGATATTGCCGACTGCCTTGTACTTGTGACAAACTGCTTTTCCACCCAGGCGTCCTATGAGAACCAGACGAAAAAAGCCGTCACGAATAAGTTTATCCAGGAGGCCATGAACACGTTCTTCCGGGAGCAGCTGCATGTCTAT
>CAUBQU010000038.1 GCA_958438185.1 uncultured Oscillospiraceae bacterium | reverse complement strand
GAAAAACCCCCGGCTTGGCCGGGGGATGTTTATTTGTGATTTTTTGCCGTCAGCTTTGGCGCTTTTTCGGCGCCTGCTGCAGAACAGGCTGCCCGGCGGCGTGGCGGCCCAGCAGGGCGTGGTAATACGCCAGGTACAGCCCCAGGGAGACGATGATGGCGCAGCAGCACAGCAGCGTCAGCAGCCAGACTGCAGGCTCCGGCATCTGGGGGAATAGAAACAGCAGCAGGAGGGAAACATCCAGGCAGACGGTGCAGATCTTGCCCGGGAGGATCGCGCTGCAGACCTGCTTGGTCCGCTTGAGGACCAGCAGCCCCGCGCCTGCCATGGTCAGCTCCTTGACGACCTGCAGCGCCAGCACGTAGCACAGCTGCCGGTGGCGGCTGATGAGGCAGACGACCAGTGTCACCTGGGTCAATTTATCGGCGATGGGGTCCAGGACCTTGCCCAGGTCCGAGGTCATATGGTACTTTCGGGCAATCTTGCCGTCCGCCAGATCGGACAGCCCGGACAGGGCCAGGACGGCGACCGTCCACCCCGGCTCGTGGGCGATGACATAGAGGTACCACATGAGCGGGATTAGCAAAATGCGAAAGAAGCTGAGCAGATTGGGGATGGTGAAGATTTTTTTGCTGGATTCTTGTTGCATGGTCGCTCCTTCCTCGCTGCCGGTCGATGGGCTGCATCCACTTTCCTACGCTGATACTGCACCACGAAAACGGGCACAGTTTTGCATTTTGCGATGCGTTTGCACAGAAAAATTATGCCACCGCCGGCGAAAAATATAACTCCGGGGGCCGGGAAATGCCCGGGTGCTTCTTGCAAAACCGCAGTGCGGCTGGTATAATAACTCCAAATCGCCGCCCGGGGCAAGCCTGGTACCGGCGAAAATTGCGGCGGAGGCCCCGGCGGCGCTCCGCGAAAAGGGGTTTTATCAATGGGAGAAAGCATGTTCATTTTAGATGTCTTGGTGACGATCCTGCTGGTGGGCGCGGGGGGCTACGCGTTGGCGGCCTGCATTCGTTTGAAGCGGGAGCAGGCACTGTTTGAGAATAAAATCCTCTACCCCTCCCAGTGCACGCCGGAAAACTGCCTGGACCCGGAGGGTTATATCGCCTATATCGTGCCGCGGATGAGCCTGTTCGGCGCGGTATGCGTGGTGTTCGGCATTGCCGTGCTGGTGATGTCCCTGCTGAAGGTTGGTATCGTTGCGACGACGGTGCAGACGGTCATTGTGCTGGCGGTGTTTGTTTATATCTCCGTCGTGCACAACCGGGCGTCGAAAATTTTCTGGTAAGGCAGCGGAGAAAGAGGCGTTTTTATGAAGATCGTACTTTTAGATGCGTATGCAGCCAACCCCGGCGACCTGTCCTGGGACGGGCTGCGGGAGTTTGGCGAGGTCACCGTCTATGACCGGACGGCACCGGAGGATGTTCTGGCGCGCATCGGCGACGCGGAGGTCGTCTATGTCAATAAGGTCCGGCTGGACGGGCAGACGCTGCGCCAGTGCAAAAATCTCAAGCTGGTCAGCGTTCTGGCCACGGGATATAACGTGGTCGATACCGCCGCGGCGAAGGAGCTGGGGATCTTGGTTTGCAACAGCCCCAGCTATTCCACGGCGTCCGTCGCCCAGCTGACCATTGCGCATCTGCTGGAGCTGTGCAGCTATGTGGGCGCGCTCTCGGACGCCTGCCACAGTGGGCGCTGGGCCGCTTGCCCGGACTTCTGCTTCTGGGATGCGCCGTTAATGGAGCTGAGCGGCAAGACGATGGGCATCATCGGCTATGGCACGATCGGCCGGGCTGTCGGGGCCATCGCCCAGGCGCTGGGGATGCGGCTGCTGGTCAATGCCCGCCATCCGGACCCGGCGCTGGAATCCCCCACGTGCCGCTATGCATCATTGGACGAGCTGCTCGCCCAGTCGGATGTCGTCACGCTCCACTGCCCGCAGACACCGGAGACGACGGGGCTGATCGACCGCGCGCGGATCGCGCAGATGAAGGACGGCGCGATCCTCCTCAATACCAGCCGGGGCGGCCTCATCGTCGAGCAGGACCTGGCGGACGCGCTGCGCAGCGGCAAGCTGCGGGGCGCGGCGGTGGACGTCGTCTCCCAGGAGCCGATCCGGCCGGAAAATCCGCTTCTGTCGGCCCCCAATTGCCTGATGACGCCGCACGTTGCCTGGGCGCCGCTGGAGGCGCGGCAGCGGCTGCTGGCCATCGCCAGGGAGAACCTGGCGGCCTATTGCAGCGGCAGCCCGATCAACGTCGTCAACCCCTGAGAGAATTGCAAGACATTGCAAAGCGAACGAACGCCCTGCCTGCGCATGACGCGGGCAGGGCGTTTTGCCGCGTTATGCGTCTGTTTCGTCGCCGGGCGCATCGCCTTCGGGGGCGGCTTCGGTGTCATCGTCAGACCAAAAATCGTCATCTGTGGGCTCGGTATCTTCTTCGTCTGCGGGCTCGTCAAAGTCCAGCAGGCCTTTGGCCTGCAGCTCCTGCCGCTGGGCCTCGCGCTCCTCGGCGTCGTGCTGGCGCTTGCGCTTCCAACAGTCGATGAGGACATAGACGCCCACAACGGCGAAGACGACGCCGACGATGATATACCAGAAGGAGCCGCCTTCTTCGTCCTTGATCGTTTTGCTGATGAGGTCATACCCCAGGTAAACCAGATAGGCCGAGAGCACGCAGCGCAGGGCGAACATCGTCTGGGAGCGGGTCTCCCGCTTTTCCTGCTTGCGCTTTTCCGCCTCTTGAGGCGTCATTTTGTCTTCGTGATGCTTCATAATGTGTTTCCCCCTCTTGCACCGTCAGGGTTCACGGCCCTGGCGGAATAATTCGATCATCTCGCCGGTCAGGCTGCCGCCCGGCGGCACGTCGGGCAGGTGCGCCCGGTCAAACCACGCGCCCTCGGAGAGCTCGTCTTCCTGCAGGGTGATGCGGTCCGGCCCGTCCAGGTCGGCGAAAAAGCCCAGGAGCAGGCTATCGGTAAAGACCCAGGGCTGGGAGCGGTAAAACCGCAGGTTTTTGACCCGCAGCCCCGTCTCCTCCAGGACCTCCCGGTGGACGGTCGCTTCGATGCTCTCGCCGATTTCGTTAAAGCCTGCGACCAAGGCGTAGCGCTTGTAGGCCCGCCCGGCGTATTTTGTCAGCAGCAGGCGGTCGCCATCGGTGATCGCGACGATGACGGCGGGGCAGATCTTGGGATAGAGGACCCTGCCGCAGCGGGGGCAGACCAGGGCGCGCTCTTTCTCACTGTGGCGATTTTCCGCGCCGCAGGCGCCGCAGAAGCGGTTGCCCGTATACCAGCGCAGCAGGCTGCCTGCCACGGCGCAGGCAAAGGCCAGGTGCTGGGGCTCTGCCTGCCGCAGGCTGGCCTGGGGTGCAAAATAGAAATCCTCTGCCGGCGCTTCCACCGGTGCCAGGGCCAGAAAGTACGCTGCGCCGTCCAACCGGAAGGCAAAGCGCGGCGGCACGGCGAGGGCCGGAAGGTCCCCCAGGCATGGCAGGGCCAGCACGCCGCTTGCTGTGCGCCGCAGCAGCACCTGGCCTTCCCGGAAGCAGAGGACCGGGCTGCTTTGCGCCGGCGCTGCCGGGGCAAAGGTATTGTCATACCGGTGGGGCGCGATATCCTGGATCATGGTCTTCTCACCTTGCGATTCTGCCGCTGGGTGCGGCATGGGAGCGGGGCGACGGACGCCTCGCGTTGTGGTAATCATACCATACCCGCCCGGGCGGGTCAACTCCAAAGCCGCAAGAAATCCCGGCACAAAACCGCCGCCGGGGCATAAGATAAACTAGTTTGGCGTATGGCCGCCGAAAGACCTGGCGGCCAGGACGAAGCGGGAAGGAGACTGCCGCATGAGAACCTTTACCATTGAGCTGGACGCCGCCACGGCGACGTTTTACGCCCGGGTCGCCCAGAGCGCCGGGCTGACGCCGGAGCGGGTCCTGGCGGATGCGCTGTTTAAGCTGGCCGGGGAGCTTTCTTTGGAGGCGCTGCAGGCCCGGCGCTGATTTTGGGAAATCTTTGCGCCAGGTGATTGTTTTTATAAGTTGAATTTGGTATAATACCCATGTTTTTGGAAAGAGAACGCAACCGTCAGTCGGGAGGTATACCAATGAAATCGATCCGAGACATCTATAAGATCGGAAAAGGCCCGTCTTCCTCGCATACCATGGGCCCTGCGCGGGCGGCGCAGCTGTTTAAAGAGGAAAACCCCACGGCAGATCTGTTTGAGGTCCGCCTGTATGGCTCTTTGAGCAAAACCGGCGTCGGCCACGGGACGGACCGTGTCCTGCGGGAGGTGCTCAGCCCTGTTAAAACGAAGATCATTTTCCGCGACAATCTGCCGGCGGATGCCCAGCATCCCAACACGCTGGATTTTACCGCGTGGAAGAACAATGAGCAGATCGGCTTTATCCGCGTCGAGTCCATCGGCGGCGGCGATATCGTCATCGAGGGCAGACCCAGCCTGGAGATGGAAAATATCTATCCGGAAAACTCTTTTGCCGAGATCGCGGAATTCTGTCGCTGGCGCAATGTCAGCCTGAGCGAATACGTCGAGCTCAACGAGGGGCCGGAGATCTGGGACTTTTTGCATATGGTCTGGGAGACAATGTGCAAGTCTATTGAAGACGGCCTGCAGGCCACCGGCGTTCTGCCCGGCCCGCTGCGCCTGGAGCGCAAGGCGAAGATGCTTTACGAGAACGTCTCGGCCGATGAGATCCCGCAGATGCAGGAGCTGCGGCTCATCTGTTCCTACGCCTTTGCCATCTCCGAGCAGAATGCCGACAACGGCACCATCGTCACCGCGCCCACCTGCGGCAGCTGCGGTGTCTTACCCTCGGCGCTGCGGTATATGCAGGGCAAATATAATTATTCGGACGATGAGATCGTCCGCGCCCTGGCGGTCGCTGGGCTCATCGGCAATCTGATCAAGCGCAACGCGTCCATTTCCGGCGCGGAGTGCGGCTGCCAGGCGGAGATCGGCTCGGCCTGTTCTATGGCGGCGGCAGCGCTGTGTACCCTCAAGGGCCTGGAGATCCCCCAGGTGGAGTACGCGGCGGAGAATGCCCTGGAGCATCACCTCGGCCTGACGTGCGACCCCATCTGCGGCCTGGTGCAGATCCCCTGCATCGAGCGCAATGCCGTGGCGGCCAAGCGGGCGATGACGGCCTTCAATCTGGCCCAGCTGCTGACGGGCACGCGGAATATCAGCTTTGATATGGTCGTGCGTACCATGTATGAGACCGGGCGGCACCTGAACCATGAATATCGGGAGACGTCCGAGGGCGGCCTGGCCAAGTTCTACCGCAGGAGGCGGCGCTGAGATGCGGGTCATGGCCATTGATTATGGCGACGCCCGTACCGGCGTTGCCATCTCCGACCCCAGCGGGCTTCTGACCGGCTTTACGACGGTCATCCACAGCCGGAACCGGGAGACGGTGCTGGCCCAGCTGGCGGCGCTGTGCAAGGAGCGGGGCGCAGACCGGCTGGTCATGGGCTTCCCCCGGAATATGGACGGCACGGAGGGCCCCCGGGCGGTGCTCTACCGGGAATTTGCCGCCAGCTTAGAGGAAGCGGCGGGGATGCCCGTCCGCCTTTGGGATGAGCGCCGGACGACAGTCGAGGCGCATCAGATCCTCTCAAGCCAGAATTACCACGGCAAAAAGCGGAAGAACACCGTCGACGCTGTGGCCGCCAGCCTGATTCTGGAAGGGTACCTGGGCTATCTCCGCAATCACCCGGAGGAAGTATAAAAAAGGTAAAAATCTAACCCGCGGCAGGAATTCACCTGCCGCGGGTTTTGTCATCTTTGTGGTACTTTGGGCTCAGCCCAGTACGACCTGGAAGCGGATCTCATAGCGCCGGGCGAAGGGGGCGGAGAAGTCTGCCAGAGTAAGCGATGGGATCATAGCATAGGCCGGGTCGCCCGCCAAGGCGGTGCAGACAGCTCTGCCGGGCAGGGCTGAGAGCAGGCGCTTTGTCACGCCATCGCCGCAGACGAGGGCCTGCAGCCCGGCGGGCGTCAGGTCCTGCGCAGCGCTGCGGCAGCCTTTGCAATAGGCGATGTCCTTGACCAGGGCAAAGGTCAGGCTCTGGCAGAATGCCGCCGTGCAGGCGTCCTGGCTCTGTGCGGTATGGCGGAGATAGCACAGGCGTGTCAGGCCCATGGAAAGGGCGATGCCCACGGCGTTGCCGGTCGTGCCCCAGCTGCTATAGCCCATCAGCGAGCGGACCGGCAACGCTTGCAGGAGCCCGGCGGTCAGCCGGTCACCGCCGGAGACGTCGATGACGATGGTCGGGACGTTGGCGCGGTCATTGGCCTGCCAGGCGGAAAGCAGGGCGTCCGCGTCCTGCTGGCTGCTGCCCTTTGTCAGGATCAGGACCTGGGCGACGGTGGAGCCGGACGAGGCGGCGCCCAGGGCGTCCATATGCTGCTGCACCGCCTGGCGCAGTGTCGCGGTGTCAAAGTCGTCGGCAGGTTCGTCGGCACCGGGGCCGAAGTATGTCGCTGCCAGGCGCGGCGCACCGCCCTGGGCGGTGCAATAGGCCTGGCAGATGGCCATCATGCCCAATTCATCCGCGCCGCAGAACAGCGCGCCGTTTTTGCCCAGGTGCTGCTGCAGCAGGGCAATCTCATTCGTCTGGATGGAGCTGCCCGGGTGAGAGTCGTCTACGCCGATGAGGACACCGGCAAAGGGTGCGCTCCGCTCCAAAAGCCGCAGGCCCAGCCGCAGCTTTCGCAGCCGTGCGGCGTGATAGGCATCCAGCGCCTGGTCCGTGAGGCGGGTGGCGATGGGTGCGCCGCTGGCGTCGAAGCGGTAACCGGCGGCGATGGCTTCCGGCGTCAGTGCGTCGCCGGTCAGGCTCTGGCGGGGCTGCATCCCATAATTGCGGTAGGCGACGTAGTCCGCGCCCGTCAGCCCCTGATAGCCGACGGTAGACGCCAGGCGCATGACGGTATCAAAGACATAGACCGGCTTCTGCCGGGCCAGGTCTGCTAAATAGTCGATCACTTCGTATTCAAATTGCAGGTCATTCCCCTGCAGCACGCGGCTGCTGACCAGCCCGCCGGAGAGCAGCTGGTCCAGGCTGACGACCAGGATATCGCAGGCATCGGCATTCCGGCGCAGCCAATCCAGCAGCGCTTGGCGCGCACCGTAGGTCGTGCCGTTGGCGGTCGGGCTCTGGTTGTCGAGCCGGGTGGCGTACAGCGCCTCGCGGGGCATCCGGATGCGCAGCCCGGCGCTCTGGGCCTGCAGTACGGGCCGCAGGTCATTCACCGGCCGATTATCCAGCGGGATATAGCCGACAGTCAGCCCCGGCTGCCGGGCGCTTTGGCAGACGGTCAGGTCAAAAAATTCCTGTAGGATCACGGCCATCTGCGCCCGCAGGGCATTGCCGTCTGGCGCAAGATACAGCGCATCGCCCTGCGGTATGCCGCTGAGGATCCCCTGGCAGACAGCCCAGGCAAAGGCGTCCCGGCCCCAATCGGCCACGGCAGCGGCGTCGGCAAAGCCGCGCAGGCTCTCTGCGCCCACGGTGCTGCTGCCCTGCAATGCTGCATAGCGATAGAGGAAGGCCACCGCCTGCTGGCGGGTGACCGGGTCGTCCGGGCCGAAACGGGCGGCGCTGTAGCCGTAGACGATCCCTTCTTCTGCCGCCCAGGCGACGGCGTCTGTGTACCAGGTGCCTGCGGGAACATCCTGGAATGCGGCGCGGGCGCGGGGCTGGGGCGTTCCGGCCAGCCGGTGGAGGATCGTCACAAGCATGGCCCGGGTCGTCGTCAGCTGGGGGGAGAAGGCCGTGGCCGATGTGCCCTGCAGCAGGCCTAGGCGATAGGCATAGACGGCGGCGGAATCATACCAATCCGTCGGCGCGAGATCAGAAAACGGGTGGGCGCTGCCAGACAGGGGCAGCGTCTCCGGGTCGCCCTGGCTGCGGTAGCAGATGGCCAGCAGGGGCGCGCCCTGCCGGGTGTACAGCGCGGCGTCGGCTGCTTGGTTCACGCAAAGGCGGGTCTCGTCTGTCAGCGCCCAGCCGTCGTCAGCATCGAGCTCCAGGCCGAGATAATAGGTCCCGGTGCCGAAGACGGACGCGCCGTCCGGCAGGGGGTCGCCCTGCTGCAGGGCGGTGATGGAGTTATACCAGCGCCACTGTGTCAGATGAATAGCGTCCCCGGCGTCGGAGGCCAATTCCGGCGCGGCCTGCGGCAGGCGCCGCCCAGTCTCCAGCTGCGCTGGCGCGCCGGTGACGGTCAGATAGCGCACCGGCTGCGTCTGCACCGCCTGCGCCCGGCTCGGCAAGAGCCCTGCCAGCAGCGCCAGCGCGCAGAGCAGGGGCAAGATGCGTTTTTTCCACATAAGGCGTCCTCCTTTCAGAAGAAGCGGCAGCACGCCGCCGCTGGCGTGCGGGTTCGGTTGGTACTCCCATCATACCATCTTCGACTGCACTGTGGCAAGAGGTGCGGGGGAGATTCTTGCCTCTTTTTGCGCGTTGGGACGATCGGCAGTGCGGAATGGAGCGCGGAAGCATAACGTCGTGTAAGCCCTTGCGGTCCGTGCTGAAATATGATAGGATACAGGCAGAAAGGCAGCACACAGAGGAAAGCGGACATGAATTATTATACTTCTGTAATCATTATTGTACTATTGGCGCTCGGCGTGCTCTCGGTTTTGATCTCTGAGAATGATCGCATCCCAAAGGAAAAGAAGCGGCTCTTTCTTGTTACGAATGCATTGATCGCGATTGCTGCGGTTGCAGAGTGCGCCGGTGTGCACATTGACGGCAAGCGTAATATTCCAAGCGGTGTGCTGGCGGCTGTCAAAGCGGTGGACTATACCTTGACGCCAATGACAGGCGGCGCGCTGATTGCGCTCATGCGGCCGGAAGGTTTCAAAAAAGCGCCGCTTCCCTGGCTTTTTATTGGAAATGCAGTTTTTCAGATCGTCGCTGCGTGCCAGGGCTGGATGATCGTAATTGATCGCCAGCATCATTATACCC
>CAUBQU010000037.1 GCA_958438185.1 uncultured Oscillospiraceae bacterium | reverse complement strand
AGCTTGGTTATTATAGCGCAGATTTTGGCATTTGTCAAGGGGTGTTCTCCCCTTTTCCCGGCTTTTTTCGTCGTCTGGGCCAAAAGCCGCCAAAGCACTCGCGGGACATCGTCAAACCAGCTGGACAGCAATTACCACCGTGCATCTTGCCCGCCTGCGCAGCAGCTACGCTGCCTGGGCGGCGGCGTAGCTGGGGTAGAAATCGCCGGTCACGTCCTGCCCGGCGCGCCATTGGGCGATGGTCTTGGCCAGGAGGACGGAAAAATCGGCGGCGCCGGCGGCGGACATGTGGGTATCGTCACTGTAGGCCGTCTCGTCGGGAAACAGCGTCTGTTTATCCCGGTAGAGGTTAAAGTCCAGCATCGTGACGCCGCGGTCTGCAAAATAGGTCATAAGATTCGTGTAAACCGCGTCCATGCCGGAGAATTTCAAAAGCTCCGCCTGGCTGATGGGCGTCACGACGACGAGGACCTGGATCCCCTGCTGCTGGCACAGCGCGAGGATCTTGCCCATATAATAGACACAGTCCGGGTCCAGCGCCGTCTGCAGGGGGTAGCTGCCGTATTCCTCCGGCGGCGTGACCGGGCGCGGGACAGCCTCCTCCATGGGGACGAAGCCCCGGGTCTCATACTTGATTGACGTCCCCCGGGCGCCCTTGCCGTCCAGCAGCTTGCGCCAGGACGTCACGCCCCGGGAGAGCATATCGTAATAGACGCGGCCGTACTCATCCAGGCGGATCGTCTTGAAAAAATACCCGGCCCGGGTGAAGAAATTCCGGTAGCGGCCCAGCTGGTAGATATCCCCCTCCGGGCCCTCGGCGGCGCGGCTGCGTGTCATGCTGTTGTACGTCGCGTCGAGGATGACAAAATTCACAGGGTTGCGGGCGATCTCCTGCCGGAGCAGCTCGTAGCGGCCCCGCATGGTGATCATGCTGTTGGAGAGGTTATAGCTGCTTGTCCCCAAGGTCTCATCCAGAACCGCCGGCATGATGGCGCGGTAGGCGTGGGAGGAGCCGCAGATGAGCGTATCGAGCTGCCCGGCGTAGGTATCGCGCACGGCGCTGTCCTGGTACTGGAACACCTCGTTCTGGAAATACGGCTCTGTCACCAACTCTGTGATGAGCAGGACGCAGGCAAGAAAGGCAAGCAGCTTGTAAAGTGTTCTTTTAAAACTGCGCATACAAAAATCCCCCGGTCTCGGTCGACAGCGGAATGCCGTACCAGACGACGACAAAGAACAAGAAGACGAACAGCCCCAGCCGGACAAGCCGCGGCAGGCGGCACAGCTGCAGCCGCACAGACCCCTTGCGCTGCAGCAGCGAGACGGCAAAGAGCACCAGCGCGCCGCCGCCCATCAAGAGCAGCTGCCGTGGCATCTCCACCGGATAGAGCATCCGGCCGCCGACACCGCTCAGGTCCCAATTTTTGAAGCAGTGGGCCCAGAAGCCGACACCGTCGCCAAAGCTCCCGACCTCCGGGAAGACCTTGATAAGCGTCACCAAAAAGAAGGTGCGCAGGGTGATAAACGCCCGCCAGGCGAAGGAATCCTCCTTGACATGGCAGCGCGCCTTCAGGTGGTTGCACACCGGCTCAAGCCACAGGGCCGCGATGATGCAGATGCCATTGATCCCGCCCCAGGCGATGTAGCTCCAGCTGGCCCCGTGCCACAGGCCCGTCGTCAGCCAGACGACGACCAGGGCAAAGGACGCCGCCAGGGTCCTGCCGAAGCGCGCGCCAAAGACGCGGCTGCCCCATTTCGTCAGCCGTTTGGCTGCGCCGGAGACGGCGACGGGATAATAGATGTACGTTTTGAACCAAGCGCCCAGGGTGATATGCCACCGGCGCCAGTATTCGGCGACCGATTTTGAAAAATACGGCCGCTCGAAGTTCTCCGCCAGCCGAAGGTCCAGCATCTGGCACAGGCCGCAGATGATATCCATATAGCCGGAAAAATCGGCATAGATCTGCAGGCTGTATAAAAACGCACCGATGAGGACGTTATTGCCCGGCAACTGCTGGTAAGACGCAAAGACCGTCTGCACCAGCGGCGCAGCGGCGTCGGCGATGACCATCTTTTTGAAATAGCCCCAGAGCATCCGCTGAAAGCCGAAGGTGATATTCTCATCTTTGAAATCATGCTGGGCAAACAGCTGCTGCGACAGCTGCTGATAATCGCTGATGGGCCCCTGGGTGACCTGGGGGAAAAACGACGTGAACAGCAGCAGCTTCGGGAAATTCCGCTGCGCCGGGCACTTTTCCCAGTAGACATCGACGACATAGCCCATGGTCTGGAACGTGTAGAACGAGATGCCCAAGGGGGTGATCAGATTCCACACCGTCTTGATCTCGCCGCCGCCCAGCAGCAGCGAAAGCTCATTGACCTGCTGCAAAACGAAACCCGCGTATTTGAACACGCACAAAAGCCCGAAATTCAAAACGAGGCACCCGGCCATGACCCACTTCCGCCGGGTGCGGACTTTGGCCTTCCAGGCTTTTTTCTCCTCCTTACTCCAGCTTGCTTTGTTCTCCTGCACCGTGGCCTTCCCTCGGGCGGCGAGTTTCTCCAGCGCAAGCCCCGCGCCATAGGCGGAGAGGGCTGTGATGACGATGTAGCCGCAGTTGGAAAGCCCCGCGGCGGCGTAAAAAACGCAGCTGGCAAGCAGCAGCAGCGCCCATTGCAGCCGCTTTGGCACCAGGTAAAACGCAAGGACCAGCACCGCTGCAAATACCAAAAACTGTTCCGAAATCAGGGACATTTGTCTCTACTTCTCCTTACTTCTCTACTTCTCTCTTGCTTCTCCGGGGCGCGACCTCAGGCCGGACGCGTCTCCAGCAGGCAGACGGCGTGGCAAGCCATGCCTTCTCCTTGGCCGGTGAAGCCCAGGTGCTCCTCCGTCGTCGCTTTGAGATTGATCTGCCCCCGATCCAGGCCCAAGACCTTGGCAAGGGTCTGCTCCATGGCGGGCAGATACGGCGCCAGCTTTGGCTGCTGGGCGATCATCGTCACGTCGATATTGACGACCTGATACCCCGCCTGGGCAATCCTCTCCCCCACGCGGCGCAGCAGGACGGTGCTGTCGATGCCGAGGTACTGGGGGTCGTTGTCGGGAAACAGCGCGCCGATATCGCCCAGGCCCGCCGCGCCCAGCAGGGCGTCCATCACGGCGTGGGTCAGCACGTCGGCGTCCGAATGGCCGTCCAGGCCCAGGTGCCAGTCGATCTGCACGCCGCCTAAGATCAAAGCCCGGCCCGGGACGAGCCGGTGTACGTCATACCCATGTCCGATCCGCAGGTTCATAAGCGGCCTCCTGTCGTATTTCTTTTACATTTCTTCGCGATTCTCGTTTTCCTCCGCCGCCAGCAGCCGGGCAAGCTGCAGGTCCAGCGGCGTCGTTACTTTAAAATTCCGCTCCTCGCCCGGGGTCAGGCGGACGCGGACGCCCAACTGCTCCAGGGCGGCGCAGTCGTCCGTCCAGGATCCGCCGGGCTGGGCCAGGGCGGCGGATAAAAGGTCCCGGTCAAAGCACTGGGGGGTCTGGACGGCAAAAAGCTTCGCCCGCTCCGGCGTCGCGACTACCACACCGCCGCTTGCGACCTTGATCGTATCCTTCACCGGCAGCGCCGGGGCGGCAGCTCCCGTCTCCGCAGCGGCCCGCAGGGCGGCATAAATCACATGCTGCGATACCAGCGGCCGGGCCGCGTCATGCACGGCGACCAGCTGTGAATCTGCCGGGACCTGGGCCAGGCCCGCCTGGACAGATTCCGTCCGCGTCGCCCCGCCGGGGACGACGGCCAGCAGCTTAGAGATGCCATACTGCCGCGCCATCTCCTCCACCGGCGAGCACAGCTCCTGCCGCGTCACGACGACAATGCCGCTGATCTGCACACACTGCTGAAAGGCCAGCATACTGTGGGCCAGCAGCGGGAGGCCCGCTAGCTCTGCCATGACCTTGTCGATCCCACCCATCCGGGTTGCGCTGCCCGCGGCGACGAGGATCGCCGTGGCGGGCGTTCTTTGCTTGCGCAGGGCTTTGGCCGCCGCGCGGGTCAAGTTGGAAAGCGCCATAGTCCCCTCCCCGCTCCTCAGAGCGATTGCACCAGCTGCTTGAAGAATTTGCCCCGGACCATAAAGTTTTTGAAATGGTCAAACGCAGCGCTGGCCGGGCTCATCAGGACGACATCCCCGGGCTGCGCCAGATCCGCAGCCCGCCGGACGGCGTCGGCAAAGTCCGGCACCTCCTCCAGCTGCGGGTGGGGCTGGTCCTGCACCGCCAGCATGGCGTCCCGGATCTTCGGGCCTGTCGCGCCGGTGGTGATGAGAATTTTCACATGACTGCAGATCTCCGGGCCCAGGACGTCATACGGGATATGCTTATCGTAGCCCCCGGCGATCAGGATGACCTTCTGGGGGAAGCTGCGCAGCCCCGCGATCGTCCGTGTCGGCGAGGAGGCGATGGAGTCGTTATAATACCGCACGCCCCGCACCTGGCGGACAAACTCGATCCGGTGTTCCACCCCGCCGAAGGAGCGGGCGACGGCGGCGATCTCGTCATCCGTGACATGGTCGCCGACGGCGGCGATGGCCGCCATATAATTTTCGATGTTATGCACGCCGGGCAGCAGGATCTCGTCCGCCGCCATAATGCGATGCCGCGCCCCGGCCTTGGCGCGGTAAATCACGCCGTCTTCCAGGAAGACGCCGTCTTCCACTGCACTGCGGCGGGAGAACCAGGCGATTTTGCCTGGCGCGCAGGCTGCAAAGCCGCGGGTGATCTCATTGTCGGCATTCAGCACGACGCAATCGGCCGCGCTCTGGTGCAGGAAGACGTTTTTCTTCGCGTCAATATACTCCTGCATGTCCTTATGGATATCCAGATGGTTCGGCGCAAGATTCGTCACGACTGCCACATGCGCGCTGTAGGGGAAATACATCAGCTGGAAGGAGCTCAGCTCCACGACGGCAAAGTCCTCCGGCTGCATCTGATCGGCGTACTGCAGCAGCGGCGTGCCGATGTTGCCCCCCAGCCAGACCTTGCGCCCGGCCTGCTTCAAAAGCTCAGAGATCAACGTCGAGGTCGTCGTCTTGCCATCAGAACCGGTCACGGCGATGAGCTTTGCCGGGCAGACGGCAAAAAATGTCTCCATCTCCGAGGTGATGACCGCCCCGGCCTGGCGCAGCGCCTGCAGCGCCGGGATATCCGGGTGCATCCCCGGCGTGCGGAAGACGACATCCGCCGTCAGGCCGTCGAGATACCCGGGGCCTGTCCGCAAGACTGCGCCCCGGTCCGCAAGCTGCCGGACCTCCTCCGGCAGGTTCTCCAGCGGCGTTTTATCGCAGCCGGTGACGGCGCAGCCATAGTCCAGCAGCAGCTGCATCAGCGGCAGATTGCTGACTCCCAGGCCCAGTACGACCACGCGCTTGCCCTGCAGCGCCGCAAAATATTGACGAACTGTCATCCCCGATCCTTCCCTTCCGCCGGGCGCGCCTTGGCCCCCGGCCCATCTGATTTTTCACGCAGAACACATCTGCGCGCAGCAAACTTATTTTATTATAGCCTTTCCAAGACAAATTTGCAATAAACTTTGACATTTCCGCGGCAATCCGTTACAATAAACTTTGCAACCGGGCCGGACAGCCGCGCGGCTGGCGCCAACGTGCCTGCCGTGAGGAAAGTCCGGGCTCCATAGGGCAAGGATAACAGGTAACGCCTGCCGGGGGTGACCCCAGGAAAAGTGCAACAGAAAGATACCGCCCTGCTTGCAGGGTAAGGATGGAAAGGCGAGGTAAGAGCTCACCCGCCGCATGGAGACATCGCGGCGCTGTAAACTCTATCCGGAGCAACACCGTGGAGGAGACAAGGCTGGCCCGGCTGTCTCCGAGGAGGTGGCTGGAGCGCACGGGCGACCGTGCGCCTAGATAGATGGCTGTCCACGACAGAACCCGGCTTACAGGCCCGATTGCAAAACCGGCGCGCTTCTGCGCCGGTTTTCCTAAAAATTATCCCGCGCAAGCGAGGTGGCGTTTTGGCATCGTACTATATGTTCTATAAGCCCCGCGGCTACCTGACCGCGTGCCGCGATGCCCACCGGGCGACGATCATACCGCTTTTGCCCGCCGCGCTGCAGCATCTGCACCCCGTCGGCCGGCTCGACCGGGATACCGAGGGCCTTCTGCTGCTGACGGACGACGGCAATCTGGATAACTGCCTGCTGCAGCCCCGGGCGCATGTGAAAAAAGCCTATTTTTTCGCCGCCTTCGGCACACTGGCGGAAGACGCCCAGGCCGCGCTGCAAACCGGCCTGCTCCTGCCCGGCGACCCGGTCCCGACGGCGCCCGCCATTTTGTCCGGCGTGCAGCGCCGCCCCTTGGCCGAATGCCAGGCCTGGCTCCCGGCAGGCTATAAGCGCCGCGTCCTGCGGCTGCCCCAGCGGCAGATCATCACCGGGACGCTGACCCTCCAGGAGGGCCGCAAGCACCAGGTCCGGCGGATGCTGGGCGCCTGCGGCTGTCAAATTTTTTACTTAAAACGGACTGCCATCGGCGGCGTCGCGCTGGACGCGTCGCTTGCTCCCGGGCAGCTCCGCCCGCTCACCGCCAAGGAGCGCGCCCTACTCGGCGTCGCCCCCGCCAGGGAGGAACCCTTATGAAGCTTTTGATCGCATCCGATATCCACGGCTCGGCCCTGTACTGCCGCCAGCTGCTGGACGCCGCGGACCGGGAACAGCCGGACCGCATCCTGCTCCTGGGCGACCTGCTCTATCACGGCCCCCGGAACGACCTGCCCGACGGCTACGCCCCGAAGGAGGTCATCGCCCTTTTGAATGAACGCCGTGCCCAGCTTTTCTGCGTCCGCGGCAACTGCGAGGCGGAGGTGGACCAGATGGTCCTCACCTTCCCGGTCCTGGCGGATTACTGCCTGGTGGAGCTGGACGGGCACCTTGTCTTTGCCACCCACGGCCATCACGCCAGCGAAGCCGCGCCCCCTCCCCTGCAGCCCGGCGACGTGCTGCTGTGCGGGCATACGCATATCCCCGCCTGCCGCGCCTGCGGCGATTTGGTCTACCTGAACCCCGGCTCTGTCTCCATCCCCAAGGCGGGCTCCCGCCGGAGCTACCTGCTCTATGACGGCGGCGCCTTTTCCTGGAAGGATCTGTCCGGCGAGACGTATCACACCTGGCGCTGGGGGGGACCTGCCCAATGGTAACAAAGCGGCAGGGTGTGCTGCTCGCCCTCTGGCTGGCGCTGGCCCTTATTCTGCGGTTTGTCTGCACGGCCTGCGATTATCTTGCGTACTGCATCGTCTTTGGCGTTCTCGTCTGGGCGGCGTATCGCGCGCTTCGGCTTCTTGCCGCGAGAAAGGCCGGGCTTGCCCGGCATCTGCGGCGGGCGCTGAGCCTGCTGCTGGCACTTTGCGCCGTCTGGTTTTTGGGGACGGAGGTCTATCTGATCTCCGGCGCCCGGACGGACGATGCAACGCCGTGCCAGTACATCGTCGTCCTCGGCGCGCAGGTCCGGGGGACGCAGCCCTCCCGCGCCATGCGGGACCGGACGGACGCCGCGGCCGCGTATCTTGCCGCGCATCCGGACGTCATCTGCATCGTCTCCGGCGGCCAGGGGCCTGGGGAGAAGCTCACGGAAGCCGCCTGTATGCGCCGCCTGCTGCTGGAAGCAGGCGTCCCGGCCGATCGCATCTGGCTGGAAACGAAGGCCAGCGATACAGCGGAGAATCTAGCAAACAGCCTTGCCCTGATCGAAGCGCGGACCGGCACGCGGCCGGACCGGCTCGGCATCGTCAGCAGCGAGTATCACCTACGCCGCGCCCAGCTGGTTGCATCCCGCCAGGGCTGCCAAGGCGTCGCCATCGCCGCGCCGACGAGCCTTGTCTTTATGCAGGTCAATTATTTCATCCGCGAGGCCTTTGGCCTCTGGTATTATTGGCTTTTTAAGTAACCGGAACACTATTTTAAAACACAATTGAAGGAGGCACACCATGCAAGAAGAGATCCGGCAGGACGCCGCAGCCCAGCCCGAGGCCACAGCGGCCCCGCCCGCAGAAACCGCGCTCGATGCACCCGAGGCGCAGGACAGCGCTTTCGACACCGCAGAAGAGGTCGCAGAGTCGCCCGAAGAAGCTTCTCCCGAAGAGACGCTGCCGGAGGAGGATCCAGTCTTTGTCAGCGATTTTCTCCTGGATGCCGACGGCTTTTATGAGACGGCTTCCTTTGCCTATCTCCGAGTAACGAACAACGCCTGGATCCTGCTGGGGCTCTACGTCGTCTATTTCGTCGCTAGCCTGATTGCGGGGAAGATCACTTCCCTGCTGCCCATCGTCGGCGTCATCATCGCCGTCGTCACGTATATGCTCTACGGCAACACGAAGCAGCAGATCAAAAACGCCCACGCGCGGCAGATCTACATCACCAAGACCAGCGAATCCCGGTATCACATCGCCCTTGGTGAGCATATCCGCATGTCGGTCAATGGCCTGCCGATGGTCCAGTATGACTACAGCACCATCCGCTCTCTCTGCCAGACGCCCCACTATTACCTGCTGTGCATGGACCAGCAGATCTATATCGCCGTCGCAAAAGCCGGCCTGCAGGGCGGGACGGAGGCGGAGTTGCTGCAGTTCCTGTTCCACAGCTGCCCGTACCTGAAAAACAAAAAGGTCCCCACGACCGAGGGCAAAGAGCGCATGGCCATGATCGCGACCTTCGTCACCGTCGCCGTGACCCTCCTCAGCCTGATCCCCCTGTTTCTCTAAAAGCAAATAAGACTGCTCGGACCCCGCCGGAAAAACCGGCGGGGTCCTGCAATTTGGCGAAGAATCAGATCAAAAACAGGTCACAGATCCAGCGCCGGGTTCATATAGTAGACATTTTTCTGGTCGAGCCGCTCCCGCAGCTTCTGCAGTGCTTCGCCGAAGCGCTGGAAGTGGACGATCTCCCGCTGCCGCAGGAATTTGATGACATCGTTGACATCCGGGTCGTCGGAGAGCCGCAGGATATTGTCATACGTCACCCGGGCCTTCTGCTCCGCGGCCAGGTCCTCCGTCAGATCCGCGATGGGGTCGCCCTTA
>CAUBQU010000036.1 GCA_958438185.1 uncultured Oscillospiraceae bacterium | reverse complement strand
GAAAACGGCACGCAAGCTCTTTCCTACCTCCCGGCGGGACACGCTCATCTGCATTGGAATCCTCTCCCTGGCCATGCTGCTCTGCAGCCTGCTGCGGATCCTCAGCGAAGGCGACGTCTATGCCGCCCTGATTTTCGAGACCGCCGTTATCTTTGTCTCCCGGTACACCAACGGGTACCTCTACGGGCTGGTCTCCTCTGTGATCGGCGTCGTCGGCGTCAATTACATGTTCACCTACCCCTATTTCTCCCTGAATTTCACGATCTCCGGCTATCCCCTGACCTTCCTCGTCATGATCACCGTTGCCATCATCGTCGGCGCGATGACAACGCAGCTCAAGCAGCAGGAAAAGGTCCGGGCCGAAGCGGAGAAGGAAAAAATGCGCGGCAACCTGCTGCGCGCCGTCTCCCACGATCTGCGCACGCCGCTGACGTCGATCATCGGCGCGACGAACGCCGTGCTGGATAACGACCAAGCCCTGCCGCCGGAGACAAAAAACGAACTCATGCAGGACGTTCGCGACGAAGCCCAGTGGCTTCTGGGCGTCGTCGAGAATCTGCTGCTCGTCACCCGCATCGGTGACGAACCCACCAGCCTGCACAAGGACGTAGAAGCAGCGGAAGAGATCGTCAGCTCTGCTGTGCAGAAATTCAAAAAGCGCTTTCCCGGCATCGAGACGACAGTCCATGTCCCGCAAACCCTGCTGATGGTCCCGATGGATGCGATCCTGATCCAGCAGGTGCTTTTAAATTTGCTGGAAAATGCCGCCCTGCACGGGAAGCACACGACAAAGACCCAAATCGACGTCACCAGCACCAGTGAGGCCGCCCTGTTCCAGGTGACGGACAACGGCGCCGGGATCTCCCGGGAAGCCATGCCCAAGCTGTTTGACGGCTACTTCACCCATGACGACCGCAGCCAGGATGGCGGACGACGCAATATGGGCATCGGGCTCTCCGTTTGCCTCGCCATCGTCCGCGCCCATGGCGGTTGCCTGACCGCGGAAAACCGCCCGGAGGGCGGCGCACGATTCCAATTCACCTTGCCTTTGGAGGTGTAAGCATATATGACAATCAAGGACAAAATTCTCATCGTCGAGGACGAGCAGGGCATCAGCAATTTTATGGCCGCGATGCTGACGGCCAATCATTACGACGTCCTGGTCGCCCGCACCGGCCAACAGGCCAGGACCATGATCGCATCCCACTGCCCGGACCTGGTCATCCTGGACCTCGGCCTGCCGGATATGGACGGCATGGAGATCCTGCGGACGATCCGCAGCTGGTCCCGGCTGCCGGTGATGGTCGTCTCCGCCCGCACCCACGAGCGGGACAAGGTCGAAGCCCTGGACGCCGGCGCGGATGACTATATCACAAAGCCCTTCGGCTCCGCGGAGCTGCTGGCTCGTATCCGGACTGCTATCCGCCATACCCGCACCCGGCTGGAGAACGACCGCCTGGCCCAAACCGGCGTCTTCAAAGCCGGGAAGCTGGCCATTGATTACGATAAGCACCGGGTCTTCCTGGATGGCAAGGACGTCCACCTGACCCAGAACGAATACAAGCTCGTCTCCCTCCTCGGCATGTACGCCGGGAAGGTCCTGACGTATGATTTCCTCATCCGGGAGCTCTGGGGCCCCGGCGCAAAGGCGGATAACCAGATCCTCCGGGTCAATATGGCCAACATCCGCCGTAAAATTGAAGAGAATCCGGCCAGCCCCGCCTATATCTTCACCGAAGTCGGCGTCGGCTACCGGATGATCGAAGGAGACTAAGCAAATTACATACCTCCTCTTTCTCCTCTGGCCCATGTCCGGTTCCCGGGCATGGGCGCTTTTCTTTGCCCGGTTAAGGGCCACTGGCTTCTGCCAGATACCCAGGCAGCTGGCGCAGCAGCGCCTTGGCCGCATTGATGGGGACCGCGAAGCCGATGCCTTCAATGGCCGCACCGCTGCTAGTCTGGCCGGAGTACTTGGCCGTCGTGATCCCAACGACCCGCCCCTGCATATCAAACAGCGGCCCGCCGGAGGAACCGGCATTGATGGCGGCGTCCGTCTGGAGCATGGCGATTTGCGCCCCTTCTGTTGTCACCGCCCGGTTCCGGGCGGAGATATACCCCACCGTCATGGTATACGTCAGCTCCCCCAGCGGATTGCCGATGGCTGCGACCTGGTCGCCGACGGCCAGCGCATCTGAATCGCCCAGGCGGACGCGCTGCAATCCCGTCGCCCGGATCTTGAGCACCGCGACATCGCTGTCGGCCGCGTAGGCGACCAGCGCCGCCGGATAGGCCGCGTCCTGCAGGGAGACCTGCAGCGCCTGCGCCCCGGCGACAACGTGATAATTCGTGACGATATACCCGTCCCCAGAGACAACGAAGCCGCTGCCCACGCTGGCCTTCCCCTGCGTCTGCCCCGCCGGGGCATTGACGATCCCGACCACGGCCCCCGCCTGCCGGGCATAGACCTGGGCCGGGGTCAGCGCTGCCCCCGCGCCGTCCCGGATTGCCTGCCCGGCAATGCCGCCCACGCCGCCCAGCAGCGCGCAGGCCAAAAGCAGCGCCAGGCCCCGCCGCGGCCTGGCAAAATGATATATACTTCCCCGCATCCGCCTCTTCCTTTCCAACCCGCCGCCGGGCATATCATAGCATCTCGCAGGGAGATGCAGGATTGTACTACCCGCTTGCGGCGCTGCAAAAAAACACTTATAATAAACAGTAAGAGAATCTTATGCCGCCTGGCGCTTTTTCCAAGCTGCCGGCGCTGGCATCCGTCTTATGAGGTGAACACTATGCTTGACGAACGGATCTACGAAAACTATATCTCCATCTTGCAGGAGGAGCTCGTGCTGGCCACCGGCTGCACGGAGCCCATTGCCATTGCCTACTGCGCCGCAAAAATGCGCGCGCTGCTGGGCCGTCTGCCGGACGAAGTCTCGGCCACGGTCAGCGGGAATATTCTGAAAAACGTCAAAAGCGTCGTCGTGCCCAATACCGGCGGCCAGAAGGGGATTCAGCCCGCCATCGCCGTCGGCATCGTCGCCGGGGACGCGGAGAAGGAGCTGCAGGTCATCGCCGATGTGACGGAAACGCAGCAGCCCGCCATCACGGCTTTTTTGCAGTCCGTGCCCATCCACGTCGCCTGCGGCCAATCCCCTTGCCTGCTGGATATCCAGATCACCGGCACGACAAAAGACGGCCACAGCGCCTGCGTCCGCATCACAAACAATCACACGAACATCGTTTACCTGGCCAAGGACGGCGAGGTCCTGCTGGAGCAGCCGGTGGTCGACGCCGCCGACGAACACCTGACCGACAAGCGCTGCCTGAACGTTGAGGACATCATCCGCTTTGCCGATACCGTCCCCATTGAACGCATTACGCCAGTCCTGGAGCGGCAGGTGCAGTATAACGCCGCCATCGCGGAAGAGGGCCTGCGGGGCAACTGGGGCGCTCAGATCGGCAAAATTCTACGGGAGGACTACGGCGACGATATCAAGCAGGAAGCCAAAGCCTGGGCCGCCGCCGGGTCCGATGCCCGCATGAGCGGCTGCGAAATGCCCGTTGTCATCCTCTCCGGCTCCGGCAACCAGGGCATCACCGCCTCCATGCCGGTCTACCGCTACGCCGAGCGCATCGGCGCGACGAAGGAGCAGCTCTACCGGGCCCTGGCGGTCTCCGACCTTATCACCATCCATCAAAAGACAGGCATCGGCCGCCTCTCTGCGTACTGCGGCGCCATTTCTGCAGGCGTCGGCGCAGGCGCAGGCATCTGCTACCTGCTGGGCGGCGGCTTCACCGCGGTGGCGCATACCGTCGTCAACGCCGTGGCGATCCTCTCCGGCACGATCTGTGACGGCGCAAAGCCCTCGTGTGCGGCCAAGATCGCCGCTGCGGTGGACGCCGGGATCATGGGCTACCGGATGTATCTGCATCACCGGGAATTCCAGCAAGGTGAGGGCATCGTCGCCGCCGGGGTCGACAGCACCATTGCCAACATCGGCACCCTGGCCAAGGAAGGCATGCTGCAAACAGACCAGACCATTCTAAGTATTATGACGGGCCAGCAGCCCGTATGACCGCAAAAGCGGCGCGCTGCAGATTTGCAGCGCGCCGCTTTTGTCTTTTTTCATTTGATTTTATCAATGCTCATTTTCTGCATAGCGGGCCAGGAATTGGCGGGTGCGTTCCTGCTGGGGGTGCTCGATCACATCCCGAGACGGGCCCTGCTCTACGACAACGCCGCCGTCCATAAAGATGACCCGATCCGCCACATCCCGGGCAAAGGCCATCTCATGGGTGACGATCAGCATCGTCGTCTTCTGCTCTGCCAGGCCGCGGATGACCCGCAGGACCTCCCCGGTCAGCTCCGGGTCCAGCGCTGAGGTCGGCTCGTCGAAGCAGAGAATATCCGGGTGCATCGCCAGCGCCCGGGCGATGGCGACCCGCTGCTGCTGCCCGCCGGAGAGCTGATGGGGATAGAGATCCCGCTTCTCTGCTAGGCCGACTTTTTCGAGAAGCTGCACCGCATCACGCCGGATCTCCTCTAAAATTGCCTTCTTGTTCTGCTTGTAATCCGCCCGCTCCTTTGCCAGCAGTTGGCTGGCCAGCATGACGTTCTGGATCGCCGTGTACTGGGGGAAGAGATTAAAATTCTGGAACACCAGCCCAAAGGAGAGCCGCTTTTTCCGGATCTCGCTCTCTTTTTGCGTGGCCGGGTCCGCCGCGTCGAAAATGACCTTGCCATTGACGATCACCTGGCCCTGATCAGGCGTCTCCAGGAAATTGATGCAGCGCAGCAGCGTCGTCTTGCCGCTGCCGGAGGAGCCAATAATAGCAATGGCCTCGCCCTGCTCCAGGGAGAAATCAATGCCCTGCAGGACCTCGGTCGCGCCGTCAAAGCTCTTGTGGATATTTTTTACTTCCAATACCGCCATAACGCCCCTCCTCAGACACGGAAATACGACATCTTGCGTTCCAGCCAGCCGAAGAAGACCGTCAGAATGCCGTTGAACAGCAGATAGAACACGCCGGTGTAGAACAGCGGCCAGATCAGCCCGTTGGACTTGATATAGACCTGGGCGTTCCAGATGATCTCATAGCAGGCAATGACCCGGGAGAGAGACGTATCCTTCACCAAAGTGATGATCTCGTTGGACATCGGCGGGACGATGCGCTTGACGACCTGCAGCAGGATCACGCGGAAAAAGGTCTGGGATTTTGTCATGCCCAGGACCTGGGCCGCCTCGTACTGCCCCTTGGGGATCGCCTCGATGCCGCCCCGATAGATGACGGAGAAATAGCAGGAGTAATTCAGCACAAACGCCACCAGCACCGCGACAAAGCGGCCCTGGTTCCCGGTGCCCCACCACTGGCTGCCCAGCACCAGGCCAGGCCCGTAATAAATGGCGATTAGCTGCAGCATCAGCGGCGTCCCGCGGATGATCCAGACGATGCCATCGACCAGCCATTTCAGCGGCTTAAAGCGGCTCATCGAGCCAAAGGCGATCAGCAGCCCCAGGGGGATGGCAAACGCCAGCGTCAAGCCGAAAATTTTCAGCGTCATACCGAAGCCTTCCAGCAGCGACGCAGTTACAGACCAAACCATAGTTTCATACCTCTCTATTTCTTCCGCCGCCTGCGCAGCGGTATAAAACACACGCACAGCGTGCCGCTAAAATCCCGGCACGCTGCCCGCTGCCGGGCTGCCCCGGCGCTTTTCCCGGCCCGGCAGCGCCGGACCGGGGGATATTCCTTTGATAGAAGCCGCGCTTTTCAGGCTCAGTCGATCAGGGACAGGCCGTATTTGTCCGCCAGCTCCTGCAGGGTGCCGTCATCCTTCAGGGAAGCGATGATGTCATTGACCTTCTGCGCCATATCGGAGCCCTTGCGGAAGCCGATGCCGTACTCCTCGCGGTCCATCTCCGCCGCGATGGAAAGGTCTGCGTAGCTGGTGCCGTCGCCGGTCATGGCCTTGGCCATGGTCAGGTCGATGATGCAGGCGTCCGCCGTGCCGGAAGCGACTTCCATCAGCGCGTCAGACTGCGCGGTGACCTTCGTGACATTCGTGAAGCCGTTGTTCGTCGCGGTCTCGTCACCGGCGGAGCCGGACTCGACAGCAACTGCCAGATCCTTCATGGCGTCCACATCGGCGTAATCGGCAACCTTATCCGACTTCATGACGACGACCTGAGCGTTGACCAGATAGGGATCGGTGCACTCCATCGCGTTCAGGACCTCGTCCGTCAGCGTCATGCCGTTCCAGACGCAGTCGATGGACTTGGATTCCAGTTCGAGGATCTTGTTGTCCCAGTCGATCTCGATGAATTCGCATTCCAGATCCAGCTGGGAGGCGACCATGCGGGCAAGCTCCGCGTCGAAGCCGGTCCACTCACCGTTGTCGTCCCGGTAGTCCATCGGGGCAAAGTCGGTGATGCCGACAACCATGGTGCCCTTGGCCTGGAGCTCTTCGTAGTCCGAAGCCGCGGTCACATCGGCGTCCGGGGCAGCGTCGCTGCCGGGAGTCGAGCCGTCATTCGATTTGTCAGAATTGCCGCAGCCGGCAAACAGGCAGGCCAGCATTGCGATGGCCAGCAGCATTGCAAGAATCTTTTTCATGTTCCTACTCTCCGTTCTGCGCGGCTTTCCTTCTGCCGCGCTGTTTTTCTATTGCGTTAGTAGTTTACCACGGTAAAGTAATAATGTAAAGATGGCAACTTGGCCATATTTTTTCTATCTCGCATCCGTATTTTTCAGCAAAACAGCCACACCAGAATCACTTTGCCGCATATACTCGCTCTGGAAACCGCAAAATTTACGGGCGCTGGTCCTGCCGGCGCCCGTAAATTCTGCGGAAAAGCCCTTGCAAGCCATGCACTTGCAGCCGACGCACCGCCCGATGCGTTCCGGCGCTTTAATAGGTAAAGCAGCTGCCGCCGACAAATTCCCGGACGATGGAGTCCCGCGGCACATACGGCGTATGCAGCGGCGGCACACTGTCGACGACCTGCAGCAGGTCCGCCAGGCCGTGCGCTTCCATATACTCCGGTGGCAGCTCCTGGGCCCATGCCGGGATCTCCTTGAGATACCGTGCCAGGATGCAGGGCTCATAATCGTGGAAGCTGTCGATATGAATGCTGGCGTTGGGCTTATAGGGGGCAATATACTGGACCTCGCCCCGGTCGACATTGTGCGCCCGTTCAATCGTCTTACGCAGGTCATAGCCCCGGGTGTTATAATCCCGGATGAGCCGCCGGGCCACCCGCAGCTGCTCCGGGCGCACGATCCGGTCCTGTGTCGTGATGATACGCGTCCGGGGTGCGACATAGATGCCGTTGGCCTGGCTACGGATGCGGTCAAAGATGATCGGGTTGAGCATGTGGATGCCCTCAACGATGATGACCGCCTCTCGGTCGCCCTGCATCGTCCGCCAGCCGCCGGTCGTCCCATGGACGAAATCATACCAGGGCGTCTCGACGGCTTTGCCGTCCTTCAGCTGCTCGACGACGGACAGCAGCAGCTCCCAGTTGACGCACAGGGGCGATTCCCAGTCCGTCAGCTCCGGCGGGCGCTGCTCCAGGGGCAGGAAGAAATTATCCATGCTCAGCAGACAGACCTTGACCCCCAGGTTCTCCAGATACGCCTGCAGGCGCATGGCTGTCGTCGTCTTGCCGGAGCCGGAGGGACCAGTCAGAGCAACCAGGGGTTTCGTCTTCCGGCTCTCCAGGATCGCCGCGGCAGCTGCGCTGATCTTATCGTGGAACACCTCTTCGCAGCGCAGGACAAATTGGGTCTCGTTGCGCATGTTATAGGTTATGTTTTCAATGTCAATGACACGCAAAGCACTCGCGCCTCCTTCATGCAAAATTTTGCTTAGTGCTAGCATAGCCGAAACCAGGGAAAAAGTCAACCGGCCAGCGGTCGCCAAATAAGCGCCCCTGGCCGGTATTTCTCTTTTCGATTTACCCCGCACCGGTCAGTGCCAGCGGATGGCCCACTTTTGCAGCTTCCCCACCAGGAAATTCAGGATCGTCACGACGATTCCAATGACAAAAATGCCCGCCACCGCATGGGTGTAGTTGGCATAGGTGATGCTGTTCTGCACGTAATAGCCCATGCCGTGGGTCGCGCCCATGAGCTCGGCAAAATTCAGCATCAGAAGCGACGTCGTCATTGAGACCCGCAGCCCGGAGATCACGCCGGGCAAGATATACGGCAGCAGGATGCGCGTCAGCATCGTCATCGTGCTGGGCTGCAGCGTCCGGGCCGAGTCGAGAATCTGCACCTCCATATTCTGCACCCGGTTGACCGTGGTGAGAAACGTCGGCCAGAAGATGCCCAGAATAATGACCACCAGGGAGGCGCTGCGGAACGTCGGCATCAGCGCCACCAAATACGGCGAGATCACGATCGCCGGGATCGGCGCCATAACATTGGCAATGGGGTAGGCAAACGCCCGAATCCGGGGCACCCAGCCTGCCACCAGGCCCAGCAGCACCGCCGCCGTCAGCCCCAGCGCAAAGCCCAAAAGCAGCAGCTCCATGGAATAGCCCACGTTCAGAAGCAGCAGGCTCCACTGCTTCCGGAAGGTATCAAAGACATTTTCCGGACAGGGCACCAGCACCGGGTGGGCCACGTTCAGCACAGACGTCGTCAGTTCCCAGACAATCATCAGCAGCCAGACAACGAGGATAATATCAAACGGCCCTGTCGACAGCGTCCCCCGGCGCTTACCGTGCCAGAGGGCAAAGAGGAACAGCGCCTCGATTACCGCGATGCCGACCAGCAGCGCGTCATAGTCCCGCACCGTCGTCCGCTGGTTGGGGACAAACATAATCTCATACAGCAATACCAGCAGCTAAAGATGCACCCGTATCAGCCTTCTGCCCTCAGCCTTCATCCGTCGCCTCCGTCCCGTCCGTCTCGTAAAATAGCTGCAGCAAGCGGTCCTGCAGCTGCTTGCGCATCTGCGCGCCCTCGCCCTGCAGCTGCTGCCGCGGCCGGGGCAGGTCCACCGGGATATCCGCGACGATCTTCCCCGGGGCCATAAACAGAATCCGGCTCGCCAGCTGGACCGCCTCGCGGATATCATGGGTGACGAAGATCACCGTCTTGCGCTTTTCGCCGCTACACCAGAGCTGCTCCAGCAGCTGCTGCAGCTCCAGGCGGATCTTGGCGTCCAGCGCGCCGAAGGGCTCGTCCAGCAG
>CAUBQU010000035.1 GCA_958438185.1 uncultured Oscillospiraceae bacterium | reverse complement strand
CTTATTATAAATTCCCCGCCGCCGCTTGTCAATGAATTCCAGGCAAAATGCGGCGGGCAAATATTTTTTCGCCGCCAGCCTTACATTTTCACAAGGGGCCGACAGGCGGCGTTTTCTATGCTATAATGCAAGTATAAACTCGGGTCAGCACAAGGGAGAGAGCCTGTATGGAACCGATCAGACACCGCAGCACGCTATGGCGGGTCTTGCTGTTTTTTATCCTTATCACCGCGTTTTTTTATCTTTTGATCGCAGCGACGATGCCCAAATACAAATCCGCCTCCACCCCGGAGGACATCGCCGGGACGGACCTATCCCAGGACTATATCTGCCTGGATTCCAGCGCAGCAACCGTCTACCCCGGCGCGCTGCTCACCCCGGCGGATATCGCCGCCGGGCGCACCGCCGGGCAGCCCGGCGCGAATTATGAGACCTGCCGCATCACCCTCGCCCTGCGCCCGGGCGTGACCTATGGCATCACCGGGCAGACGGCGACCTACGCCCAGCGGGTCTATCTCAACGGCGCGCTGCTTTCCAAAATGGGCAACGTCAGCGCCGACGCGGCCACGTTCACACCGCGGACGGATCTCTACACCGTCTATTTCACCCCAACGCAACCGGAAACAGAGCTCGTCATCCAGCACGCCTGGCTGAACCACCAGCACGGCGCGCTCCAAAAGCTCTTCCTGGCCGAGCAGCAGGTCATCAACCGGACCGCCCGGGCGCAGACGCTCTGCAAAGGACTGCTGGTCGGCGCGCTGCTGGGCATGGCACTGTTTTTCTTCGGCATGTTCTTCTTCCGCTCCGCCAATCTGGGGATGCTCTGGTTCGCTCTGTCATGCCTGTGTGCAGCGGCGCACTACCTCATCTATGAGAGCAAGCAGATCATGGTCTTTTTTCCCACGCTCAACTGGTATCTGGGGCACAAGGTCGAGCTGCTGCTGAACATCTACTATTTCGTCTTCATCCTGCTCTTTGCGTTTTCCGCCCTGCAATACCAGCCGAAGCGGTGGTTTTCCGTCGTGTCCTGGGCTGTGCTGGGCGCGCTGAGCGTGTTTTATCTCGTTTCGCCCGCGCCGTTTTACACGAAATATCTCGTGCCTGCCGGTGGCGTTTTGATCGGCTATATGCTGCTGGCCGTCGTCACGCTGCTGCACGGTGTGCGGCGCGCCGGGAAGCTCCGGCAGCCGGACCGCTGGATCGTCGCCCTCTCGCCGCTTTTGACGCTGGTGGTCTACTGCATTGAGGGGATCACCTATTTTTCCCACATTTTCTATCTCCGGGCCTATGCCATGGTCCTGCTGGCCTTCTGCAACGCCCTGGTGCTGACGATCAACTTCGCCCGGACTGCCCAGCAGCTGAGCGACGCCCAGCGCCGGGAGCTGGCCACGGCGGAGGAAAACGCCATGCTGGAGAAAATGAACAGCCTGCGCAACGACTTTATGCGCAACATCGCCCACGAGATGAAGACCCCGCTGACCGTCATGAGCGGTTACGCCCAGCTGACCGAGCGGCAGATCCAGCGCAACGCTGTCGACGCGGAGACGACCACCAATCTGGAGACCATCGCCCGGGAGGCCGGGCGGCTCTCCGACATGGTCACCCAGCTTTTGGACGTCACCTATCACGGCGACGCCGGTACCCGGACCTGCTTTGCGCCCCGGCAGCTGCTAGAGGACGCCGCAGCCGTCTGCCGCCCCGTCCTGCGGAAAAACGGCAACCAGCTCCGGCTCCAATGTGAAAGCAGCCAGACGCTCTGCGCCAATCACGCCTCGCTGCTGCAGGTGCTCATCAACCTGGCCATCAACTCCAATAAGCACACGGACCACGGCTGGATCGCCTTCCGGGCGGCGGATACGCCGGGCTTTGTCCGCTTCTCCGTTATGGACGACGGCAGCGGCATCGCGCCGGACGACCTGCCCCATATTTTTGAACGGGGCTACGGGACCGACGGCGGCAACGGCCTGGGGCTGACGATCTGCCGCGATATCATCGAATCCATGGGCGGCGCCATCGCCGTGACAGACACGAGTGAGACCGGGACAACGATCTCCTTCACCGTCCCGGCGCAGCCGGAAGAAGCAGCGAAAGGAGCAGCGACATGAACACGATCTTGCTCGTCGAGGACAACCCGCATATCATGAAAATCAACCATACGGCGCTGATGATGGAGGGCTACCACATCCTGGAAGCGGCCACGGCAGCGGAATGCCTGGCCGCGCTGGATGATCAGGACATTGACCTTGTCATCCTGGATATCATGCTGCCCGACGGCAACGGCGTCACCCTCTGCCGCCAGATCAAGCAGAAATTTGAGATTCCCATTCTCTTCCTCTCCGCGCTGGGGGAGAATCAGGACGTCATCGCGGCGCTGCGGGCTGGGGGCGACGACTACCTGCCCAAGCCCTATGACATCGGCGTCCTGATCGCCCGGGTCGAGGCGCGGCTGCGGGCCGTCCGGCGGGAAAAGCGCTTTTTCCACCTCGGCGCGCTGCGGCTGGACACAGCCGCCCGCATCGGCTACTGCGGCGCGCAGGAGCTACCGCTGACGCAGAAGGAATTCTCCCTGCTGCTGCAGCTTGCCCAGAATGGCGGGCAGATCATCGCGAAGGAGGACCTTTACGAGCGCGTCTGGGGCCGCGCCCTGGCAGGCGACAGTACCGCGCTTTACACCGCCGTCTCCCGACTGAACACAAAGCTGGCAGAAAGCGGCGCACAGGTGACGATCCACTTCCTGCGCGGCAAGGGCTACGCCCTGGAGGCTGTCTGAGCTTAACAAAAACGGGTGCGGGTGCTTTTAAAAAGCACTCGCACCCGTTTTTTATATTGCTTTTTTGCTGCCCCGGCGCAGGCGAAAATAGACGCCGTAACCAAACACATCGGCCAGGAACCAGCCGATAGGGATAGCCAGCCAGATGCCCGCCGGGCCGACGGGCCCCGCCAGCAGATACGCCAATGCCACCCGCGTCCCCAGGGAGATGACCGTCAGCACCAGCGACATTGCAGGCCGGTCGATCGCCCGGTAAAACCCGTAGAGCAAAAACAGGCAGCCGATGCCGACGTAAAACGCCCCCTCGATGCGCAGATACTGCACCCCGCAGGCCAGTACCTCCGTTTGCGAAGCCGGGATAAAGATCTGCAGCAGCGGCCGCGCCAGCGCCACCACCAGCACAGACGCCGCCAGGGAGAACCCGGCGCTCATCGCCGTGGCCGTCCGCATCCCAGCCCGCAGCCGCGCCTGCTGCCCGGCGCCGTAATTCTGCGCCGCAAAGGTCGAAAACGCATTGCCAAAATCCTGCACCGGCAAATATGCCAGCGTATCGATCTTCACCGCGGCAGCAAAGGCCGCCATGACCACCGGACCGAAGCTATCGACCAGGCGCTGAATGAGCAGGATGCCAAAATTCATCGCCGCTTGCTGCAGGCAGGTCAGGACAGAAAAGCCGCCGAGCCGCCGCATCATCTCGGCGTCATAGCGCAGGCGGCGGGGCAGCGCTATGCGGCAATGGCGCAGGGTATACCACATCAAGCCAATGGCCGCCAGATACTGGCAGAGGACCGTCGCCACAGCCGTCCCGACGATGCCCCAGGAAAAGACGAGGACGAACAGCAGATCCAGCAGGACATTTCCCACCGCCGCTGCGCCCAAAAACCACAAAGGCGCCGCAGAATTGCCCAGCGCCCGCAGCAGGCACGCCAGGAAATTATACACCGCCGTCGCCAGCAGTCCGGCAAATACGACCAAAAGATAGTCCCGCATCGCCGCCTGCAGTGACGACGGGACCTGCAAAAAGTGCAGGATCGCGTCCAGCCCAGCGTAGCTGGCTGCCGTCAGGACCAATGTCACGCCCAGGACCAGGACCATCCCATGCCCTACGGCGCTTTGCAGATTCTCCTGCTCCCGCTTGCCAAAATAGATGGAAAACAGCGCCCCAGCCCCCAGGGAGAGGCCGATAAAAATCGACGTCAGAAAGGTCATCAGCGTATACGCCGAGCCGATGGCTGCCAGCGCATCCCGCCCCAGGGCCCGGCCTGCGATGAGGGTATCGGCCAGGTTGTAGATCTGCTGCAGGAGGTTCCCCAGCATCATCGGCAGCGCAAAGCGGACAAGCCCCGGCCCGATGGGCCCCTTGGTCAGATCACGGTACATCGCTGCCTGCACCTCCCGCACCCTCTGAATCGCCTGCACCCCGCAGGGCCAGCTGATAAAAGGCCACCGCGCTGGCCGCCGCGACATTCAGAGAATCCACACCGCCCGTCATCGGGATCTTTACAGTATAATCGCACCCGGCAATGGTCCGGGCCGCCAGGCCATCGCCCTCCGTCCCCAGGACGATGGCAAGCTTCGGAAGCCCGGCAAGCTGCGGGGCAAAGACCGGCAGGCTCTCATCCGTCAGCGCCATAGCAGCGGTCCGGAAGCCCAGGCCCCGCAGCAGCGCCTGGGCGCCTGTGGGCCAGGCGGCGTCGCCCTGCAAGATCGTCCACGGGACCTGGAAGACCGTCCCCATGCTCACCCGGATGGCCCGGCGGTACAGGGGATCGCTGCATCCGGCGCTGAGCAGCACCGCATCGACCCCCAGGGCCGCGGCGCTGCGGAAAATCGCGCCGACATTCGTCGGGTTCACGACCTCCTCCAGCACGGCGATCCGCCGGGCGCCAGCGCAGAGAGCCGCCGGGTCCGGCAGCGGCGGCCGGACCATGGCGCACAGCATCCCCCGGGTCAGATGAAAGCCCGTCAGCTGCGCCAGGACCTCCCGGGGCGCGAGGTAAGCTGGGATATCCCCGCAGCGCGCCAGCATCGTCTGCCCGGCCGCATCGCCCTCCTCCAGCAGGCAAGAGACGGGGCGGTACCCCGCGTCCAACGCCCGGCCGATAACAAGCGGGCTCTCGGCAATAAACAGCCCCTTTGCCGGGTCATCCCGGTTCAGCAGCTGCCGCTCTGAGCGCCGGGCATAGACATCCAGCTCCGGCGCGGTAAGATCCGTGATTTTGATGCAGTTGGCCATACACACGCTCCCGTTTCCAGTAAAAAGGCTGCCGCGCTTATGCCGCAGCAGCCGGGATTTGCAGTCTTATAAATTCTCCCCATCCAGCAGGTCCTGGAGGGTAATTTTCTCAAGATAATTGTCAATAATCTCATCGAGCCGCTGCCACATCGGCAGCGTCATGCATTGGTCGGCCCGCTCACAGCCGTTCTCGCCGCATTCCAGGCAGGCCACCGGTGCAAGGGAACCCTCCGCCAGCTTTAAGATCGCACCGACGGTGTACGCCGACGGCGGGTAGCGCAGGCGGTAGCCGCCGTCCTTCCCCCGCTGGCTCTCCAACAAGCCTGCACGGTTGAGCCCGGCGACAATGGCCTCCATATACTTCACAGACATGCCCTGCCGGCAGGAGACATTGCTCAGCGAGCAATACTGCCCCGGCTCTTGCTGCGCAAGATCCAGCATGATTCGCAGCGCATAGCGCCCCTTGGTCGATACCATCATCGTCTTTTCCCCCCCTATCGCTGCTATTTTATCAGACTTTTCCCGCTTTTGCAACCGGAATCGGCCAAATAGCGCTGGGCACGGTCCAGCAGTTTTCGGTACAGGGCCAGGTCCTCCGGCGAAAAATGCGCCGGGGTCAAGAAGTCCGGCGTCTGCCAGGCCACCGCCCGGTTCTCCGCCGGGCACTGCCGCAGTGGCGCGGCGTCATCCGCCTGCAGCAGATACGCCAGGGAGAGATGCAGATGCCGCGGCACCTGCCGCCCCCGCTTTTCATGCGGCGCGACGGGGAAAATATCTAAGCTGATCGGCCCATCGCACACCGGCGCGGCCTGGACACCCGTCTCCTCCCAGGTCTCCCGCAGGGCCACCTGCAAAAGGTCTGGGCAGCCGTCGGCATGGCCGCCGGGCCAGGCCCAGCAGTCCATCTGGTTGTGATAGAGCAGTAAGATCCGGCTGGCGTCCCGGTTGATGACAAACGCGGAGGCCGTCATATGCGCCAGATCGTCCCGCCCCAGGACGGTGCCCGGGCACTGGCGCAGCTGCCGCAGCATCGCCTGCTGCACGGCCCGCTCCGCATCGTCCTGCGGGCGGTAGGCGGCGATGGTTTCCAAAAGTTTTTTCATACGCGGCTCACCCCCGTGATCGTCCCGCCGCCGATGACGACGGGGCCGTCGTACAGAACAGCTGCCTGCCCGGGCGTCGGCGCCCGCTGGGGTTCGTCAAATTCCAGCCGCAGGCCGCCCTCCTCTGGGTAGGCCGTGCAGGGCGCTGTTTTGCGTGTATAGCGCAGCTTTGCCGCCAGACGCATCGGCTGCCGCAGCGCCGCCAGGGCGATAAGATTGATCTCCCTGACAAAAACCGTCCGGGAAAACAGCGCCTCCTGCGGCCCCAGGATCACATCGGCCCCCGCCTTGCGCACCACATAGATCCGCTCGCCTGCGGCGATCTCCAGCCCGCGACGCTGGCCGAGGGTGTAGGCCTCCATGCCCTTGTGGGGCCCAAGGTCACGGCCATCCAGCGTCCGGAAATGCCCGGGCTGCGGCTGCAGGCCATGAGCGCGCAGATAGGCCATGTAATCGCCGTCGGGCACGAAGCAGATATCCTGGCTGTCGTGCTTGGCGGCGACGTGGAGCCCGGCCTCCGCAGCCAGTGCCCGCACTTCCTGCTTTGTCATGCTCCCCAAAGGGAAGCACGTCCGCGCCAGCTGGGTCTGGGAGAGGCTGTAGAGCATATAGGTCTGGTCCTTGGCGCCATCCTGGGCGCACAGAAGCAGATGCCGGCCACTCCCCGCGTCAAAGCGCACCTGGGCATAATGGCCAGTGGCGATGCCGTCATAGCCCAGCTCCAGCGCAGCGTCCAGAAAGCGACCGAATTTCATCGTCCGGTTGCAGAAGATGCAGGGGTTCGGTGTCCCGCCCTGCTGATAGACCCGGGTGAAGGGCTCGATGACATTTTGCAGGAATTCCTCCTGCCAGCAAAACAGGTGAAATATCAGCCCCAGTTGCGCTGCGGCGTCGGCCGCCATCTGGGCCTCTTCCTCGCCGCCCGGGCGCAGCAGCATCGTTCCACCGCCGACGGTAATCCCCTGCCGCTGCAGCAGGATACATGCCGCCGCCGAATCCACACCGCCGGACATCGCCGCCAGGATCTTTTTCATCACGGATCGCCCCCTTTTTCTATCATCTTATCCGAAACAGGACGAAAAAGCAAGCCGTGTCCGCTTGCAAAAACTGCCCGGACATGATACCATATTTGGGCGAAAGAGGTGCAACATTATGATCGCTTTTCAATCCCCCCAGCTGACCGACCGCGGCGTGCTTGCGCCGATTTTTTATGGTTCCGGCAATCTGGGCTGCGAATTTACGTTTAACAACATCTATCTCTGGGGCCGTCAGGAGTACGCCATTGTGGAAAATTGCCTGGTTCTCTTCTCCCATTGGGACGGCCAGAGCACCTATGTCTACCCCGTTGGCAACGGCGACCACAAGGCTGCCATCCGGCTTCTGATGGACGATGCCCGGGAGCGTGGCATTCCCTTCCGCCTGTCGGGCATCTCCGAGCAGGCCATGGCGGAGCTAGAGAGCGGGTTCCCCGGCGTCTTCCGCTTCCAGCCCCGGCGCAGCAGCTTTGACTATGTCTATGAGATCGACAAGCTGGCCGACCTCAAGGGCAAGCATCTGCAGCAAAAGCGCAACCACATCCACCGCTTCTGCGACGCCCACCCGGACTGGAAGGCCGAGCCCATCGGGCCAGAAAATCTGGAAGAATGCCGCCAACTGGTCACACGGTGGTACGAGCTGCACGGGCAGGATGAGATGGAACAGGATTTTCTGCTGGAGAAGCGGGCCATCCGCCGGGCCTTCGACGCCTATTCTGCGCTGCGGATGCGGGGCCTGGCCATCCGCACGGAGGGCAAGCTCGTCGCCATGACGATGGGCTCGCTCATCAACGATTCCATCTTCGACGTCAGCTTTGAAAAGGCCTATGCCGATCTGCAGGGCGCCTATCCCATCGTCAACCGGGAGTTTGCCCGGATGCTGCGGGAAGAGTACCCCAATCTACAATACCTCAACCGGGAGGAGGACATGGGTCTGCCCGGCCTGCGTAAGGCCAAGGAGTCGTATCACCCGGCCTTCCTGGTCAAAAAATACCGGGCCTATCTGGAAGAGGAGGTCTGCTGATATGCTGCGCACATCCACTGCGGCGGACGTTCCCGCGCTGCAGGCCCTCTGGCAGCGCTGCTTTGGCGACCCGCCTGCCTACACCGGGCTGTATTTTGCCCATCTCTGGCAGCCGGAGCAGGTCTTTGTCGAAGCCGAGGGGCCGGAGGTTCGGGCAATGGCGATCTGGTTTCCTCTGCAGGTCGGCGGCAGCCCGGCGGCGTATTTCTACGCCGTCTGCACCGACCCGGCCTATCGGCGCCGCGGCATCTCCCGACGGCTGCTTGCTTATGCAGAGGCGTCCCTCCGGGCCCGGGGCGTGGCGCAATTTCTCCTGGTGCCCGGCGACACGGGGCTCTTCCAGTTTTACGCTGCCCAGGGCTATACCTGCTGCGGGACCATCGGGCAGGCGCCGCTATGCAAGCCCGCGCCCGGTGATGTCGCGCCCCTCAGCCCAGAAGCGTATCTTGCCCGGCGCGCCCGGTGCCTGACGCTGCCCCATGCAGTTTATTCTCTGCCGCTGTTGGATCACCAAGCGCGGCTGTGCACCTTGGCGGGAGGTGGGCTCTTTGCCTTAGGCGAGACCGGCTGCGCCGTCTGCGAACGCACGCCGGAAGGCACGCTGCTCGTCAAAGAGCTGCTGGGCTGCGACCCGGTCTCCGGCGGCAATGCGCTGCTCGATCATTTTCACTTGACCCGGGGCACCGTCCGCTTTCCTGACTCCAACGGCGCGCCGTTTTGCATGGGAAAAGCGTTGACACAAAGCCCGCTCTACCTGGGACTTGCCTTTGACTGACCAAACGCAGGTTTCCTCCTGCGTTTGGCGCGGCGGCAGAGCGTTTTTTAAAATCCGCTCTTTACATGCCACCGCGTTTTTTGTATAATAAAGCCGTAATTGAATCCATGCTGCGCAGTATCCCACGGGATTTCAAGGAAAACGGGTGCAACTCCCGTACGCCGCCAACGCTGTAATAGACGAGCCTGCTTCTTTATGTCACTGGGGGCTTCCCTGGGAAGGCGAAGCAGGCGATGACGCTTGAGTCAGAACACCAGCTACGCAGCCAACGCGTATACGCTAAGGCAGGACATGATGCGAAAGTGTCCGGCCCGGGGCGTATTTTTTTATTCTTTTTTATGGAGGGCACATATGAAAAAGATGTTCCGACTCACCGAAAACCACACCACCTGCCGGACGGAGATCTCCGCTGGACTGACGACATTCTTCGCCATGGCCTATAT